>NZ_JAGDXD010000039.1 GCF_023256255.1 Caldivirga sp.
GAATAAACCCCAACACCCACAAAAACCCAACAAAACAAACACTTATCAACCTAACCAGGTAAATAAATGAAGACCCTTAAGGGGGATTTGTCATGGTAATTCTTATAAACGCAATTAATTATAGTAATCATGGCTATCCGCGAGGGGGATGTAATAATCACGACTGCACCATATGTTTCAGGCTACAGGGTTGTTAAGGTTCTTGGCGTGGCTATTGGCGTTACAGTGAGGTCAAGGGGCCTTGGCGGCAGGTTTCTCGCAGGCTTAAGGTCACTAGCCGGTGGTGAGATTAGGGAGTTCACGGAGCTTGCTGAGCAGGCTAGGAGACAGGCCATTGAGAGGATGATTCAGCACGCTAAGGAGCTTGGGGCAAATGCAGTAATCAGTTTTAGGCTTGATTCAAATGAAATAAGTGAATACATGGATGAGATAATAGCCTATGGGACAGCAGTAATTATACAACCTGAGGAGAGTTCTAGAGCGCAATCAATTGATTAAGGGGAATTGAATGCAGTTGGAAGCAGTAGTCCTAGTGGCTTACCTAACGGTGGCGTCAATCATCACTTACCTCCTCCTAAATAGGTTACTGTGGCGTGGTGAGCGGGACTGGGTGTTTATTGGGGTTGGTTACATGATACTGGCCTTAATACTTCAATACCCAGCACAGCAAGCGCCCTTCATAGTACTACTTTTAAGCCACTTAAGGAGTATAACTGACTTAAGTAGTATCATATCTAGTGTCGTTAAGCCTAATATTTACCTCATATCCATATACATGGGTTCATTGGCAGGCATCTTCCAGGAAACAGCAAGGTACTTCGCGGTTAAGGATAGGGCCATGGAGGCTTCATTATACGTAGGCTACGGTTTCGCTTTAATAGACATTGCAGTGGCCGTAATGGGGTCATTAGCTACGTTAATAATACCCAACAACCTCAACATCACCATTACTACCATGGGAGTTATTAGTCTAGTAGGCCTACTACTGCAGCCCCTGGTCTCCTTCCTATTTCACCCTGGGGCATCAATGATGCTGAGGAGTATGCAGGCTAATGGGCATGGATTAAGGGGGTTAATTGCGGTTACTACTGCCCACGCTTACATGGACTCATTCCTGGAGTATCTTGACTTAGCCATAGTGTTCGGTGTCATTACTAGCTACGGGGATGTACTTAAGCTATCGCTCGTGTACTTCATATCTATTACAATAATACCAGCATTAATCTTCTCATACGGCCTAAGAGCATTGAGGAAATTAACCTTTACTAGTAATGCTCCTTAATTTAATTGTTCATTTTGATTCAGCTTCACTTCATGCTGCCTGTAACCTTTATTTCATACGCTTCCCTTACTACTGCTCCTCCTCTCCTCAATGCTTCTACTGCCTTCTGGAAGTAGCCTTCCTTAGCCTCATAGATTAGTAGTGCCATTGCTAATTCCTCATTAATAGCGTATAGGTAGGTTAAAGTTAGGTTAAGGCCTAATTCAGCCAACGCCGAAGCTAACCTAGCCAAGGCACCAGGCCTATTAGGCAATGCAATAAAGAATACGAACACACCATTAGGTGAGGATAAGATACTCCTATACACCTGCCCAAAAACATTACCAACCTCACTAAGAACAGTGCCTAGTGTTTCACCGCTTGACCCCATAGTATAGCTTACGTATGCTGTTAATAAACCTTATGGTTTATTAATCTTAAGTTCAGTTCTCATTAATTACTGGTTTATTAATTGAGAGACGTCGAATTGAGAGTACTTGCCTAGGATACTGTTGCTGCAGCGCACTTTATCAACGGCCTTGGTTAATTTAGTCTCAGCGTCACCGATCATTATGCAGTGGGTTGCTACTACATTAATGCTGGTGGCGCCCATGCTTCTCAGCATTCCTGCAGCGCCAACTATAGTGCCTCCAGTTGATATTATGTCATCGATGATTACCACATCCTTACCCTTAACGTTAATGCTCCTTAGGGTGAATGAAACCTCACCACTATACCTATCCCTATGCTTCTCCAGGTAGTCGTACTCAACCCCAAGTTCCCTAGCCAATTCCTCAGCCCTCCATAGGGAGCCTGAGTCAGGGCTAACTACAACTGGGTTACTTAGGTTCTTAAACTCCCTTGCGTATAGTTTGAATGGTTTAAGGTTAATGAAGCCTTGGTAACCCTCGAGGCTCTGTGGCTTATGAATATCAACAACGTATAGGTACTCAACCCCAAGGTTCTTAAACACGTTGAGCATAACGTTAATGCTCACGGGCTCACCCTCAAGGAACCTTCTATCCTGCCTGGCGTAAGGCATGTAGGGTATGAATAAGCCCACCCTGGATGCGCCTAAGCCCTTAACAGCATCCAATAGCAACATTACTCTAATTAACCCCTGGTCTTGATTAGGGTAGAGCCTAGTTACGTAGAGTACATCACTGCCCTCTACATTAGCCTCAACCCTAACGTATTGCTCACCATCCGGGAACACCTTATGAGTAATCTCCTTAGCCTCAGCATTAATCCTGGATGCCACGTTAATCCCCAGGTCCCTTGAGGATTCATCATAAAGCACAATCCTCCGCATAAAAGGGATTAATAACTAGGATGTTTAATGCTTAACTGAAGCCTTAACCCTGCTGATTAAGCTGCTTCCCAATTCCCTCAAGTAACCCAACCATGAAGAGTAAACCCCTCTTAACATTCGCATCAGTCATAAGCTTCCTAATCAAGCCAATTGTTGACGCTGATTCACTGGACTTGGCAGCCTCCACTGCGGATTCAATGGCCTCATTAAGCCTAATGCCCTGTATTAGGTTCAGTGATTCGCTCAGTGACTTAAGTAGGTTCCGTAACGCTGGGTTTAGGATAATGTCGTTAATAGCCTTAACGTTATCTTCACTACCTAGGAATGCGCCCAGGGAATCTACTAGTCCACTATTACCCATTGCGTTGATTAACTCCATCAACTTAACAGTGTTCTCAACAGTCCTCCTGTCACTTAACCTAACCAGTAGCCTAATGAGATTCTCCGCATTAGCCAGTAGTATAACGTTGTCTGTGGTTAGTAATTGGTTGAATAGTTCCTTAAGGAACTCCTCATCATTAAGCAGGTCGTTTACTAGGTCAAGTAAACCTAATTCATTAAGCCTCCTGGCTATTGAAACTAACTTAGTGATTGAGTCCAGGTTCTCAATGCTGAGTAGGCTTGCTAACTTATCTTCACTGGTTTCATTAACCATTGCTAATTCCCCAACCTGGGCTTTTAAATCATTCACGTTAATCACCTGAATACCCCAATTAACCTTTCAGGGGATGTGGCATCAAAGTAGGCTTCCATTAATGGATCCCATAATTCAGGGTACTTCAACATACTCCAGTATGATGCGGCGAAGGTTAATTTAAGGAAGTGGTTAACCCTGTTAGGCGGATACTTCACTACACCATGCTTACTATCACTTATCACGAAGGTTCCTAACCCATAACCCATGTCGAAGGGGCAGTGCGTCCTACCAGTATTACGCGCATCCTCACCGGTGAGTATCTTAGCCACAACTGTGGCCTGCAGGTGGGCGGTCACACCAGTCTTAGCTACCGGTAGTGCTGACGCGTCCCCTATTACGAAGGCGTCGTCAAACCCCTTAATCCTGTTTGTACCATTGTCGGCAAGCACGAAGCCATCCTGGTCAAGCACGTTATCTGGGCTATACTTTATGCTTACGCCAACGTGGGGTGGTATTACTATTGCTGCATTGAACTTAAGCTCCTCACCCTCAATTGAGTAGGCTATGCCCTTCTCAGCATCAACGTGGTCTAGGGTGAAGAAGGTTACCGTCTCAATACCCCTCTCCTTAAGAATGGGCTCCACAATCTCGTTCATTGGCTCAGCAGGGTATGGCCTTGGGTATGAGGTTGCGTACACTACTCTAACCTTATCCCTAACACCCCTCCTCCTAAGAAGCTCCTCGGCTAAAAGAACACCCTCCAGTGGGCTTGGAGGGCACCTGTAGCGTTCATAGGCGAGTATGAAAGCTAACGTACCCTCATTAATACTGTTCACGGTCCTCCACACCCTCCACGCATTCTCCTCACTACTATGGTAGTCACCGTAGAGTTCAGTTAACTGGCTTAACCCAGGTATCTTGGAGTAATCCACAGTTGCCCCAGTGGCCACCACTAGGTAATCGTAGCTTAGCTTCCTACCGTTATCTAACTCAACGTACCTATCATTAAGGTTAATTAACCTGGCTCCTGATTGAATGAAGCTTACCCAGGGCTTAATGAGGTCCCTAATCTCCCTCCTAATGCTTCTCCTAGATCCCTTGAAGGCAATGTAGAGTAGCCAGGGTAGGAAGTAATTGTACGGTTGCTTATCAACCACCGTTACCTCAAACTCATCCTTAGGTAGCCTATTAGCCAATACTAATCCACCAGTCCCCCCACCGATAATTATAACCCTCCTCCTACCGTTACTCACACTAATCACCTCTTGGCCGTAACCTTAACAACGGCCACTATCTTGTCCTGGTCCCTCCTAAGCTCCACAAGCTGATTACCAGTCCTATTAATCCAAGCCTTCAAGTCTGATTCAAAGCCGGGGTCGGTGGCCCAGACCTCTATTAAGTCACCGTTCTTAGCGTTCCTATACGCCTTAATTAGCTCGGTTATTGGGCCTGGGCATGCAATACCCCTCGCGTCCACAGTCACCTTACTGCCCTGAGTCATGCCGGTCACCTATATGAATAGTACTTGCCCACCCTTAGCCACCTCAAGGAACGTGGTTACCCCAACCACATCATCAACAATACTTGGGTCGAAGTCCTCCTTCTTAAGCCCCATGGCCTCAGCCATCATTGAGCATGCGTAAACCTTAACATTACCCAACTGCTTACCCTGCTTAACCATATCAACCCAACTCGGCGCCTTAATCCTAGCCATACCCTGCTGTAGGGCAGGCACCATTTGCTCAAACTCCTTAGGCCAAGTTGGCTGGGTAGGCTTCCTGAGAACCTTCATTAGGGCCCAGCCAGTTACGAATATGTTAACCTCATAACCCAGTGCTGCGGCTGCCTGGGTTATTACACCAACCGGTATTAGCCTATCGTCCGTACCCGAGAAGACAATCATACTTATCTTTTCACTTCCCATACTGGTCAAATGTGAAATAGGGTCCTAGTATAGAAAAGTAACTATTGTAAAGTAAAGGTAGGGATTAATAATGGAAAAGTTTATTAAACACAGGCATGTGAAATATCGTTTACGTAATTAATGCATAATCAGACCTGCAGGGATTAGATCATTAACTCACCAGTGGTTCAATTCATCACAATGCTTAAACCACCCCACTTAAGTATTTGAAAGTTACTGCAGTAGCCATGTTGGGATGATAAATAGGCTTAAAAAGGGAGGGGTATTCAGCTTAGGTGACTGGGCCGGTAGTCTAGCCTGGAAGGATGCCCGCTTGGCATGCGGGAGATCCCGGGTTCAAGTCCCGGCCGGTCCACCACTTAATGATTTAGTTAACGTGGGGGGACTCCTTACCGGTACCCCTTTACTCCTCCTTACCCTCTTCCTGCATTGGCTTCCCCTACAATAATTTGTTCATCCTAGTGTTGGTTAGGTTTAATCGTCAGTTCCCCTAAAACACCCTCACATCCTCGGTGACGGGGTTGTTCATCACTATTACCTGCTATGGTATTGTTAAGTTTATAAAGGTTTTAGGGTGTTTTAGAGTGTGACAATACCTAGGGTTAGGTCCTATGTACCTGGCCTTGATGAAGTACTCTACGGTGGCATTCCAGATAGGAGTGTGGTTCTTGTTTCAGGTGGCCCTGGTACAGGTAAGTCAATTCTAGGTAAGCAATTCCTGTACAATGGACTCACAAGGGGTGAGGGGGCGGTTTTCGTTACCCTTGAGGAGCATCCTGTGGCTGTTAGGAGGAGTTTCAGGCACTTTAACTGGGATGTCTCAAAGTTCGAGAGGGAGGGTAGGTTCGCGATTATTGATGCGTTCACTACGGGTATTGGTTCAGCATCCCAGAGGGAGAAGTACGTGGTTAAGGATATTGATAATGTCCACGAGTTAATTGACCTACTTAGGCAGGCAATAAAGGATACGGGGGCTAGGAGGATAACCATTGACTCAGTGAGCACCCTATACTTGACTAAACCCTCGATAGCTAGGTCAACGGTCATGCTGCTTAAGAGGGTTATAGCAGGCCTAGGCACAACAGCATTCTTCATTAGCCAAGTATCGGTTGGTGAGAGGGGCTTCGGCGGCCCTGGTGTTGAGCATGCTGTGGATGGTATAATTAGGCTTGACCTAGATGAGGTTGATGGTAAACTCTACAGGTCACTAATAGTGTGGAAAATGAGGGACACTAAGATATCGATGGTTAGGCACCCAATGGACATAACTGATGAGGGCATTGTGGTGTATTGGGATAAGTACCTTAAGTTAACAGCCACCTCAGCTGAGGTTCAACCATTAGGTAAGGAGGATGTTGAGGAGATGAGGAGGGCTGTGGAGGAGGCTGAGAAGGCCAGTAGGGAGGTTAAGCCAACCCGCGGGACTGAGGAGGAAGAGGAGGATTAATTATCTTAGTATTTATTTAAAGTAATTAATTAGGTTCATGAGCTTAATTCACTCAGTGCCTCATTAAGAAGCTTCCTAACCCTCTCCACCTTCTCCCTTAACCTACTCAACTCCTGCGTTGACGTTGCGGCTATTTCAGGCGGTAAATCCACCTTAAAGCCCTCCTTGGAGAGCCTCTCGTAGGCCTTCAGGACTAATTGACCCGCCTTAGTCTCACCCCTGAGGTGCTTCCTAATGGTGGCCTCGGTGACGCCAACCTCATCAGCTATCTGGGATGTGGGCATTCCAGCCTTCTCCCTGGCGAAGGCTGCTGCGGCTGTGTATAGGCTGTCAACCCATGTTAATCTCTCATGGGGGTTCTTTAGGGCCTCAAGGGTCTCCTGGGAGAATAACACCATGGCCAGTAGGGCGCTTTCAAGTTTCCTAATGTCCTCCTTACCCAGGGGTTTAAGAGGTATCGACTCAGACATAGTATAAGTATCTGCTTAACCTTATTTAAAGCATACGCCTTAGAATAATGGGTATTTAATTATAACTAATGAAGCAGTTTCTTAGTCTTCATGAATCAATAAATGAATGATTTTAATTTAAATGCAGTAAGGGGACTCCTTAGGCTAAAGCCTTCTTAGCCATTGCGTAGGCTAATGGCACAACCACTATTGCGAAGGCTATTGCCAAACCCCAGGCCAACGCGTAGAAGACTTGGGTAACATTAGTGAAGGGTTGGACAATTATGGCCATAGCCATGAGTATTATCACCGCGTAGAGAACCAGCTTCCCGTAATCCAGCATCCCGCTCATTTCAGGATGCGCCTTGGAAATGTCTGAGACAGTCTTATTAACAATACTTATACCTGTGTATAATACCACCGAGCCTATTATTATGTCATAGAATAAATATGGGCTAATCGTAGTAATCCAGTAGAATATGGCCCATGTTACCGCAATGGTTATTAAAACAGCGTATAGGCCGAACCTAAGAATGTTAACTATGAGGTTAATGTACTCCTCACCAGCCCCAACCCTCTTCTGTATGTAGAAGGTTAATGCATCAACAAGCAGTAGGCCAAGGGTTAGGAGTATTATTAGGCCTGCTAGGTATGGTAGGTAGTCCGCAATCATTGTGACGTAGGTTGAGGCAACCCCAAGGTAAGGTATAACGTAAGTTAACGCTATTGCAATGGCTATCAGCATTATAGTTGCCTCAACCCCACCTATCGACGTGTTAACCATATCCATGCTTAACCCAATTTGCTTAGCTAAGCCAGGTAGTAGCCTCCTAAGTATCATGGCGGCAATAATGGCGATTACGTACCCAACAATAATAGTGACTATGAAGTATACTACAGCCCACACTACTGCAGGTATTGGATCACCAGTCAATAACACGTATGCTATTAAGGGATTCATAACATAAATAACTCAATTTAGGTATTTTTAAGTATTGCTCCATACTTAGTATAATTTTAATTATATATAATGTACTTAAAAAATTGCGGCCTAAGATAAGCAGCACTCTAACTAATGGCATCCCTTGAACGCCGGGGTTACCTGGTAATAACACTTTTATAGGTAACCTAATACTTCCTAATTATGACTAAGTTAAGTGAGGTCCTCTGGTTAAGTATTGGGGACGTTTACGATGCAATAATTAAGCACCCATTCATTAGGGGGCTGGTTGATGGTTCATTAAGTGAGGATAGGTTCAAGTACTACATTGCCCAGGACCACATGTACCTTGGGGAGTACATTAAGGCATTATCAGTAATAGCGGCTAAGGCACCGAAGGTTGAGGAGGCTCAAGTATTCCTGAGGCACTCAATAGGTGCGATTGAGGTTGAGAGGAGGCTTCATGAACACTACATGAGGATTTGGAACCTTAACCCAGCTGAGTACGTAATGTCACCAACGAATAAGGCCTACACAAGCTTCCTCCTAACGGAGGCTTACTCTAAACCATACTACGAGGCAATAGCGGCAGTACTACCATGCTACTGGATTTACGAGAAGGTTGGGGTTGAGTTATCAAGGTACGAGATAAGTAATGAGAATTACAGGCTATGGGTCTCAACGTACAGTGGGGAGGAGTATAGGGCATCCGTTAGGGAGGTGTTGGGGATAGTTGACTCCATGAGTGTAACTGAGGGTCAGTTAAACGACATGATTAAGGCATTCAGGTTAGCCTCAATATACGAGTACATGTTCTGGGACAGCGCATACAGGATGGAGAAGTGGCCAATAAACCCATAACCAATAAGGCGTATTTACCATAAGAAGGAGCAAAACCCCTACCTACTAAAGAGTTCGACTTTCATTAGTTTCACTGGTGCCCTCCTCAAGGCCTACTCACAGGCTTCACAATGGCATCCTCCGATTAAAACTCGGAGGAAAAGCATAGGTTTTTCTAAATTATTAAAAATTTAGAAGAAATCAAAAATAAGGAGGAGTTACTCCACGGGGTAAAAGACTATTAAAACCACAGTGCCCTACCTTCAGAGGCAACTAGGCCTCATTCCCTCTTCTTGAGGTGAATTTATAGCTTCTCTTCAAGATCAATTTAAGCGTTTCGGGTTTAGTGAGTCAAGGCTGAGGAAGTGATGTGGAACTAATGTTAAGAGAGCTATATTAGTAACTAATATGGCTTGCAGGCTCTTTGACCCTTACCCCAAGTCCTCAAGGGGAGGAATTCTTCGACCTAGATGAGGTGATTAATGAGGTTGAGAAGCTGGTGGAAGGCAAGTTCTGGCCTCTGCTCATAGGCCCTAAGAGGACTGGTAAGACATCCATACTGAGGATAGTGGCCAGGGAGCTTAATGGAATTTACGTAGACGCCTCAGGAATTAGGTCAGTTAGGGACCTGGGTTATTCCTTAGTTGATAAGGCTGAGGTGAAGCTTCAGGTAGACCTCAAGTTCATTAAAGTGGAGATAAATAAGAAACCAACTAGGGGTGTTCAGGCATTGCTTGATAGGCTTAGGGACTCAATAATACTCATTGATGAGGTCCAAAGCCTAATCTCACCCTGGTTCCTTAGGCTCCTGGCCAACGCCTACAATAACTCGCAGGTGAGGTTCGCATTTACAGGTTCAATGATAGGCTTAGCTAAGTCATTAACAAGGCAGGGTAAGGGTGATGAATTGGGGAGGTCTTTTAAGGGAAGGCCAGTAATCAGAGTTGAGGTTTCATCCTTCAATGAGGATAAGGATAAGGAATTCCTCCTCACCGGGTTCAGGAACTGCGGTGTGGTAGCTAAGGAAGAGGAGGTTGAGGATGCTGTGAGGGCCTTTAGGGGATTCAAGGGTGGTTAACCTACTACGGTAACTTCAGGGCCCTGGGCTATGGCCACGATAAGGCTAAGGAAATGGTGGCTAATGTAGCGGAGACGCTGGTTAAGGAGGAGGTTAAGGAACTGGGTGAGCTTGAGAGGGTGGTTTTAGGGGCTATTAGTATGGTTAATGAGGCTAGGTGGAGGGAACTAAAGGCAATAACCGAGAGCCTACTGGGTAGGGAGGTTAAGGACTGGAGCTTCACCCACGCATTGAAGCAGCTGGTAAACGCGAGGCTGGTAAGGAAAATCAATGACTACTACTCCCTAATCGACCCCATGTATAAGTTGGCCTCATAGGGTGAATTTTACAGGAAAGCTAAGAATAATGGCGGGTATGGGGTAATGTTGAAGCATTAGGGGATCATTATTAACCATGATTAAGTTGATCTAAAGCTTAATTAATTAGCCTTAACTATTAACCTCGTGGTTGCTTACGTTGCCGTAATGGTTGGTGTATCATTACTGAGGAATGTAATTAATACTGGTTTCATTAGTAAGAAGTATGAGGTAATAATTAAAAACGCCTTAGATGGCGATCTTGATTCCGATAGGAAACTTGGGGTTACTGGGTTTAACGCTGATTTACTTAATGGTTTAAGGGAGTTCATTAAAAGCAACCCTAAGGGGTGTTGCGCCGAATTAGGTACATTAATAGCCCTTAGCGGTAGTATTAAGGATCATATTGAAGTTGAGTTCTTCTACACCGACACTAAGACCACGTGGTTATCAGCCTTAGCATTATCCAATTGCCTAAGTGAATGCGGTGTTGCTCAAGGGATTAACGTGATTGGTAGTACCCAGGTTCCATTGTTTGGTGGTAATGATCTGGATGAGGGCTTGGCATCATTGGTTAATGTTGTCGGTAGGAAATTGGCCAGTAGGGTTTCTGGAGGTGATGATGCCTACGTAGCCTTCACCGGTGGCACTAAGATTGAGGCTGTCTTAGTATCAATGGTTGCTTGGTTAATTGGCGCTAGGCCTATTTACCTAATGGAGAGGGGGCCATTAATAGTGTTGCCTAGGCTTCCAGTGGACTTGAATAATAGTGTAATTAATGTTCTTTGTTCAGCCGTTAAGGGCAGCATTAATACTAGTGATATGCAGGACTTAATTAGGCTTGGGTTAATTAACATTAATAGGAATGGTTACATGGTACCTAAGTGGATTAATGCTTTACTTAAGGTTAAGGGCTTATGTTAACCCACGTGGTAGGCCATTGGGTTTACCTTAATGTAAAGTGGGTACTTGTAGGTGAATGACTTAACGTAGGCTACACCAGCATCAGCAACGGTGAGGAATCTCCTCTCTGATTGAGGCACATTAAGCCTCTCAAGGACTCTCTCATCGCTCCTAAGCACTATTTTCGTGTTAGTTAACTGCAATACGGCGTCATTAAGGTCATCGGGAATATGGGTTGCGAAAACTACTGAAATACCCCTACCTCTACCCAGCCTAGTTAACCTGGTTAAATGTCTCTCAAGCATTGACCTCTCATCCTCACTCCTGGCCTGGGGGAAGAATAAGTGAGCCTCATCAACCAGTATGACGGCTAACCTACCCCTATTCCTAAGGTGTTCAGGACCCATGAAGCCGTAAACCTTATCCAACACCCTGTAAACGAATATCCTTTGGGCCACTGGGGGTAAGCCAACTAGGTGAAGCACCACGTAGCCTGGTTCAAGTATTTTACCGTAGCTTGGTTCATGAACCTTAAACTCAACCCCACCTTTACTATAGGCTACATCAACTATACCGGATTCATCAACGGCAAGTATGGTCCTCAATATGTTCTCAAGCGTACTCGTGTGTATTCCTAAATCCCTTGCAACAACCTCATAGTTAAGTAACAGCCTACCGCTCATTTGAACATCACTTGGGCTTGTTAAGTACTGGAAAATCCTATTGAAGGTTAATTCACCCCTTAACCTCCTCATGACCTCCCTAATGATTCTACCGTAGAACATTCTAGCTTGATCAGTTAACATTCCCGTAACCTCATGAACCCTATAAAGTATACTCCTGGTGCTTAAAGCCCAGGGAATGAGTGTTACGTTAACCTTCTTATCCTCAAGGGTTACGTTAACCTCATTAATAATCACTGTTCCCCCACTCTTTAATACACGGCCCTTAATCCTAATTCTTAATTTACCTAGCTTTAATCCAAAGGCCTTAAAGACATCATTAAGGTACTGCCTAGTCATCTTAAGCGCCATTGACTTAGCTAAGGCTCTAGCATCCCCTCCCCTAAGGTTTCTCTTAACCCAATTCCTCATCATGGGTATGAGGACCTTCACTGGTACATTATTGAAGACTAGGTGATTATAATGGCCAACAGTGTCCAAAGCCATAACAGTTACGTCACCGTAATTAGTGAGGAGACTTAGGGCAATGTTCTTCAGTAACGTAGTTTTACCACTGCCTGTGGTTCCAACAACCAGCACGTGGTGGTTCAAGGCCTCTAGAGGTAACTTAACGTAATTACCCTTAACCTCATGGCCATTTGGTAAGGCTAAGCTACCTAATTCTACGCCACCACTGGGTAATGAAAGCATGGTGGCTACTTCACCCTCCCTCGGTATCCTAACCATTGAGTGGATCCTGGGTGGTGTACTGGGTGGTTTACAATCATCCTTAATGCACTCCGCCACTAACTCAAGCTTAATGAACCTGGGAATGTACCTTACCCCCATTGCCAACTCCTGCTGGAGGGAGAGTATGGGTGTTCTTGCTATTGAGTAAATGTCCTCAACCTTAGACTCAGTTATCCTGGCTAAGTAATTAACTTCACCACTTGACTCAACGACAAGGTACTCACCCACTGGGAAATCCATATCGCACTCGGTAATCATGTAGACCTCCGAGCCCTCTAGGGAAACTGCGCTAGCCATTAATCTAGTTATGAGTCCCACGTACGTCTTACAGTCGATGTTCTCCATGCTACTCACCCTCCCTCATTACCCTATTCAATTCCTCCAAGCCCTCGTAGGTTAACCTCAATGGTGACAATGATGCAAGTAGCCTAGTTAAGCTTACGTTAAGCCTCCTGGATAACCTATCAGCTATGCTTACTGGTATTGGTACACCATCCATACCCATGTAGACTGTTAAACGCATAGCCCCCTCCTCAGCTAACCCCTCATTAATTGCCTCAACCCTAATCACGTTAACCTCCTTACCAACCCTGGAGGCTACGTACCAGGCGTACTTGGTGTGTTCATTAATGGTTATTTCAAGGGGACCAATCATTGCTGTGAAGAACCTCCTATCACCAAACTGCCTAACAGTCTCATTCTTAATTAAAGTATCATCATCAACACTAAAGCCCTTACACCTGGAGTAGTAGGTTGATTGACTAATCCTCTTAACAACTCCAACTGCCATAACCCCATCAACAGCATTCACCCTACGCCTAATGAAGTCCTCATATAAGTCGGCGTAAGGATTACCCACCATTGTTAATACCCTAGGCGTAGGGAATATTGGCCCATCAATAAGTAGTAAGGAATCCCTAACCCCCATTCCCCTATACGCTTCAGTTAACTTAACCTCAACCTCAGTCCTAACCTCATCCCTAACAGCCTCCTCATTATAAGAACCATCAAAAACCCTACCCAATACACTGGATTTAAGCAAAACATACTCCCCCGCATCACTTTCTAAACCACTTACTGAACTCTCATCAACCTTAAACCTAAGCCTAAGCCCAAGCCAACGAGCCTTAACACCACCGGGAACAAGCAAATTCTCCTCACCAACCAATGCACCAGTGACCACGTATACGTCAGCATTCTCAAACCTAAGCATGGAGGATTGGGAATCAAGGCCAAAGAGGCTCACAGGCCCAGCAGGGGCCTCATCAATAAGCCTAACCTCCAACTCCCCACACTCAACACCAACACCAGAGTCAGAAAGGCTCACTGGACATAAAATCACCAACCCTACCCCTCACCACATTCAAAGCCTCAACAAGCTTAAACAACTCATCCGCACCCAAGCACAGGCAATTCAATTAAAAACCTAACCAAAGGGAAGCCCATCGGAAGCCCACCATTCAAAACAAAGCTAAAACCACAGGAAGAGTAATACACTAAAAACACACTAACACATAAAACCACCAGAAACCCCACAAACCATTAATGAGGCAAAAATTAACAATTCCAAAGAACAACCACACCCCACCAATAGGGAAAGCTTAAAAACGAGGATAAAAAGACAAGCACCGGAAACTCCCTAAAGGGAGTAGAAGGATGTTGCTTGCATCATCCGATGGCTGTATGGATGAAACAACTTCGAAGCTCCCTAATTAGGGAGTAGAAGGACAACACGATTAACAAAACGACCAACCCACGTATTAAATTCAGAAGCTCCCTAAAGGGAGTAGAATGGTTTTATGAGCTGTATAGGGTTTACAGGTTTTTAACGTGGTGAGAGCGTTATTGAGGGCCCGGTAAGGGAATTTGAAGATAACCTCCTCCCGTCTTAAGGGGGTGGGGTTTTTATGCTGGGGTCTCAAGACTAGGTTCACCCACCGAGGGCACCCAACCCAGAAGCTAAATATTTAAAACCCGTCATGGCATCCCCACCCAAAAGGCGAGGCTTAAAGTACGTTGTAAAGATTAGGGGTTCAATTACTTAGAGGGTTTAATGATCATGAACCTAGGTTTAAAAATTAGGTGAAAGTTTAAAAGCTCATAATCTCATTAGGAATTTGAGTAAGGTTGTGGAAGGATTTATAAATAATTGAAGGTATGAGTGATTGTGATGATGCGTGGCAGCAACTGAACAGTGAGGAGCCTTGTCTCACGCTGATTATTGAATAAGCAATACTGTTAATTACCTGGAATCATTAAACGGCTATTAACTACGTTAAAGGTTAAGGGATTTATTAAGCCTCTGTTCAATGAGTTGAATTGGGTGTTTAAGTGCAATTGTTAATCATGCTCACTGGAGTATACTAAGTATTTAATGCCATTGAAGGTCACTTCCTTAGTTAAGCTCCTCACAGAATCTAGGATTAATGGGTCTAGTTTATTTCTCTCAAGAACATTCATCACCTGCTCCACTGTCATTGGTTGAACTCTAAGAATGCTTAGTATACTGTTTAATGGGTCACTCTTATCTATGTGGAATTCCCCGCTCTCCATGTAATCTATGATGAATACCTTATCACTATTCACATACCTTGATAGGTTTTTCGCAAACGTGATTAATGCGCCTGATTCAGGTGGCTTAACCCATGACTCAGCTGGGGGTCTTGTTGGTATCATCACGTACACCCTATCTGGCTTATACCTACGTAATGCCTCCCCAATACGCCTAGCCTCATCCTCATTATCATTCACACCCCGTACTAGCATGACTTCGCTCCATATTTGCCCGTGGAAAACTTCACGAAACTTCTCAATGCCTTCAATGAACCTTTCGAAGGTTACTTCCCTATGTGGCCTATTAATAAGCCTAAACACTCTCTCATTACCTGCATCAGTGCTTACCTTCACTACATCTAGGTTACTTAACCAATACCTAACTCTTTCATCAGTCAACTTAGCCCCATTAGTGAGTATTGCCAATGGCTTATCCTGGTTTTCCCTAGCCCACTTTATTAATTCCCCTAAGCCTGCGTAAAGTGTTGGTTCTCCATCACCAATGAACGTTAAGTAATCGTAATCCCTAGACTTAACGGCAGTCTCCATTTCCTTAATTATATCCTCAGGTGGGCTAAACATTCTTAGATCATTAATGAGGTACCTAGTCCTCCCAAGTTGGCAATATATGCAGTTAAAGTTGCAGTACTTAAGTGGAACAACATTAACACCCATTGACCTCCCTAATCTACGTGATGGTACAGGGCCAAAGACGTAGTGAAACACTAGTCCCCACTGAGTTAAACTAATCATCACTATTTAAATGCCTTTAACCAAGCCTAGTGAGCTTAAATTGGCCTGGTCTTCAAGTGTGCTTAAATGAAGCCTGGGATTACTTGAAGCCTGGTTAATGAATCCAAGGTCTCCCTGAACCTACTTATGGCGTGTTCATTATTATAGATCACGACCTCCGCTGGCCTTAACCTACCATTATAATTACTGCTCATTGAATATACGTATGCCCCAGCATTAAGTATTACCAGTAAGTCACCTTCCTTAACCCTCGGCAACTCCCTATTAATAGCCAATTTATCAGTGTTTTCACATATTGGCCCAACAACATCAACAACCTCAGTACCCTCACCTTCATTACATGCAACTATGTGGTGGTATGCGCCATAGAGCATTGGCCTAATTAAAACATTCATGCCAACATCAACACCAACGTATGTCCTACTCCCCTTCCTCTTAACCTCAGTGACCCTAGTTATTAAGTAACCAGCATTACCGACAATGAACCTACCTGGCTCAACCCATAGTTCACCGGGGAAGAGGTTCTTAAGCTTACTTAACCTACTGAGGTCAAGCGGCTTCTCACTGGGCTTATAGGGTATCCCAAAGCCACCGCCCATGTCGAAGTAGTGAATCTTAATACCAACCTTCTCCTCTATTACCTTAGCGTGTTCCCTAAGTAATTCAGCTATCTTCAGGAAGTAGTCAGGGTCAAGCACATTACTACCCATCATTGCGTGTACGCCGAATTCCTCAACACCAAGCGACTTAGCTAGCCCATATGCCTCAACAGCATCATTAAGGAACATGCCGAACTTGCTCTCCTCACCAGCCAACGTAACACCTGGCGTGAACCCCCTCCCATAGCCTAAGTCAACCCTGAAGAAGACTAACCTAGGCTTATAACCTAAAGCCACCGCCCTCTCAAAGGCTCTCCTTGAATCAAAGTTGAAGATCACCCCAGAGTCAATGCCGTACTTAATATCGTCGCTTGACAAGTATGCTCCAGTGTACAGTACTTCACTTGGCTTGAAGCCGGCCTTAAGCGCTAGGAATACTTCACCTGGTGAGGCTGCATCAGCCCCTGAGCCAAGCTTCCTTAGGAATGCTAGTATTGCTAGGTTTGGGTTGGCCTTAATGGAGTAGAGGACCCTGGCTCCTGTGGAATCCTTAATGGACCTGTAATTCTCCTCAATTAAGTTAAGATCATACACTATTAATGGGGTGCCATACCTATTAGCCAGGTCAATGAGGCTTACACCCCTATTTGCTACGCAGGGATCCATGCTTCTAAGTGAGTTAGGGCGTATTTAATTATTAATTAAGCGGGGAATGGGCCTTCACTGCTTTGACATTGAGTTGATTGAGGTAATTTATAAAAGCTCTCCGTTTAGTAACCTCCCATGAGTGTTTCAAGTAAGGTTAAGGAGTTGGCTAATAGTAGGCTTGAGGAGGCTAAGAGGCAGGTGAGCTCTAGGGTTCAGGACGCTAAGGGTAGGATTATTGAGTACATTGAGTCTAAGAGGAGGGAATTACTTAAACTCACTGAACAGTAGTAACCCCTGATTCATGCGCTGGTGAGTTTTTTAAAGGAATGCAGTAAACGCTTGACTCCATGGGTATTGATAAGTCTCTAATTAAGCAGGCTGTTAGGCAGATACTGGTAGCCATAGGTGAGGACCCTGAGAGGGAGGGGTTGAGGAGGACGCCTGATAGGGTTGCTAACATGCTTGAGGAGTTGACTAATGGCCGTGAGGATAACGTTCAGTACACGCTCTTCGAAGGCTCCAGTAACATGGTTATTGTGGCTGGTGTAAGGTTCTCAACACTCTGTGAGCATCACCTACTTCCAATGCTTGGGGTTGCCCACGTAGCCTACATACCTAATGATAAGGTTATTGGGGTGAGTAAGATACCTAGGATTGTGGTTAAGTACTCTAGGATGCTTCAACTACAGGAGAGGTTAACTAGGCAGATAATGAATGAGGTTTCATCAGCGACAGGCTCAACAGACGTCATGGTGCTCACTGAGGCTTACCACACCTGCATGATGATTAGGGGTGTTAGGAGCGCATCCCCCCTGGTTTCAATAGCCTATAAGGGTAAGTTCAGTGATTCATCGTTAAGGTTAGAGTTCCTGGAGTACATTAAACCATTCAGGCTTAATAAGTTCCTCATATGACTAGTTTAAATGATTCATTTCACTCGAGTAAGGTATTTTAATAACTGGCATTGAGTATTAGGCGTATGATTAATGAGTACTTAAAGTTAATGAAACCCCACGTAATATGGCTACTTGTCCTCTCAGCGTTAGTTGGGTACATTGCCGCAGCGGGTCCTTCAGTGAACTCAATTAAGTTAATTGAATTAACGCTAGTGGGTTTCCTATCAACAGGTGGTTCAGCAGCCTTCAACATGTATTATGAGAGGGATATTGATAGCTTAATGACTAGGACGATGAAGCGTCCAATACCCAGCGGCAAAGTAACCCCACTCAATGCGTTAACCTTCTCAATCGCCGTGAGTCTCAGCGGCTTCACGTTATCCTACATTTGGCTTGGACCATGGGTAACCCTAATGATTACCCTAGGCTGGTTCTTCTACGCAGTACTATACACCATAATGCTTAAGAGGAGGACGTGGTTAAACATAGTGATTGGTGGTTTCGCAGGGAATGCAGCCTTACTCTCAGGGTGGCTTATGGCTAAGCCAATTGAATTAGAAGCCATCCTACTATCAATGGTAATATACGTTTGGATCCCAGCCCACATTTGGTCACTGGCCTACTACGCAAGGGATGATTACAGGAGGGTTAATGTACCCATGCTTCCCACCGTGATTGGTGAAAAGGCAAGCGTGAGAATTATATCAATACTTAACTTAGCCTCAATAATCTACATGCTGGCCCTCTACCAATTATACATGGCTAAGCCAATAGGCTACATCCTAGTCATACCAGCCACACTAGCGGGAATAATAGTGACGATCAGGGCCCTTATTAAGCCAAGTAATGAATCCTTCAGGACAATGTTTAAGGCGACAAGCCCAATCCTACTGCTATTCCTATTAGCCGTAATAGTATCTAGAGTTTAAGTATATATTAAGGTTATGGATTTAGAAATTTTAGAAAGCTTTGAAGGGGAAGAGGAAAATGAACTTAATTAGTAGCCCTCAGCGTACTTATCAAGTAACCTAATCCTCTTAGCTGGGTGTGGGTGATCTGAGAATAATTCCTCAATAACTGAAGGCTTATAATTCCTCCAGTACTCTATTAACTCATCAACGTCTGATTCAGGTATCTCCTTCCAATCCTTCGGTAACGGTGAGAAGAAGAGCATGTGGCTTAAGTTAGAGCCGGCATTACGCCTAATAATCTTACCAACCCTTGGATCAACGCTTAAGTATATTTTAGCCAAAGCCCTCTGCAGGTTCCTGGCTGCGCCGGGTATCGTTATCGCTGAGTTAACGTCAGCATATGCCTCCCTCATTCTGTTTAGGGCTAGTAGGAAGAGGTTAAACACGAAGCTTACAGCTAACAGGCCTAGGCCAATCAGCATTATTATGAATGGTGAATCAGAGTTGCGTCCACCACCACCCCACCATGACCCCCATATTCCACTAAACCATAGGCTATAGCCAAGCCAGTATATTAATGCTGGTATTAGGCCTATGAACATTAGGAACTCCACATCCCTATGCCTAAGGTGGCCTAACTCATGGCCTAGGACAGCCTTAATCTCATCCTTATTCAGTATCTTAAGTAATGGTGCAGTTATTGCAACCCTCTTACCGGCTATTGGGCTACCATACGCAAAGGCGTTTGGGAAGGGTGCATCGGCAATGTAAACCTTAGGCGTCTTAATCCCATTAGCCTCAGCAGCCTCATTAACAATGTCAACTAACCAACCGTACTTCGGGTCATCTGGGCTAACCTCCCTCGCGTGGTACATGGCGTTTATTATGTATGGGCCGAAGAGCCACTGTATAATATTTATGAACATTATGAACACCAGTATGCCAGTTATAGTATAGGCTGTGGCGGCAACTGATCCGGTGACTAAGGCTAATACACCTAATGCTATTGCTAAGCCAAGTCCTATTATAACTATGGCTACGCCAGCCATAGACAACCTAAGTTTAACTAACTCCCAATCCATACGCTGCATGTATATTAAGCAGTTAAAAACCTTTCTCACGATAGTTAAGTAAACCATTACTAACCCCATACCTTACGTTTCACCAATGAAAGGAAGCCCCAGTTCTTCAGGGTGGTGAGTCAACGGTCTCACCCTTATCCCTAAAGCTGACTTTAAGGAGATGGACGTGATTCACGAGGCCATGGAATGGTTAATGAACTTAATACTGCACTGTTAAGCGCGGAATAAATATGAGTATGCGGGTTCACCTTGAGGTATGGTGGATTCAATTAAGGGTAAGACAGCCCTAGTTACTGGTGGTTCAAGTAGGATAGGTAAGGTAATATGCAGTTACTTGGCTAGGGAGGGGGTTAACGTCATCATTCACTACAACTCCTCGATGGAGGAGGCGCTAAGGGTTAAGGAGGAGGTTGAGGGCTTAGGTGTGGAGTCATGGGTCATTAAGGCGGATTTATCCAAGCCAAGTGGGGTTGATGAATTGATTAATGAGTCATTTAAGCAGGCTGGTGAGGTTAACTTTCTAATTAATAATGCGTCAGTGTTCCCGAAGATAGGGTTAAGTGACTTAAACATTAATGACCTTAACTGGATTATGCAGGTTAACGCCTGGGCCCCATTAATGCTCACCTTGAAGTTCGCAAGCATGGTTAATGAAGGTAAGGTTGTTAACGTACTGGATTCAGTGATTGATGGGTATAATTTCGAGAGGTACGCCTACTACCTAAGCAAGGTGATGCTGGCAGCCATAACAAGGTCACTTGCCCTGAGGCTTGCCCCAAGGATAATTATCAACGCGGTTGCCCCAGGGGTCATACTGCCTCCTAGAGATGAGGGTAATATAGAGGCTATGATTAACCAAGTCCCCTTAAGGAAACGTGGGCTCCCTGAGGACGTGGGTTACGCGGTTATATTCCTCCTTAAGAGTAGTTACGTAACCGGCCAGGTAATATACGTTGATGGTGGTGACCACCTTAAGCCAAGGGTGGTTTACGGTGAATGAGGGCTTGTTTAAGATAAGCATCAGGGGGCTTAGGGTAGAGACTATAATTGGTGTTAAACCCAGTGAAAGGGCTAAGCCTCAGCAAGTGGTTATTGATGTTGATGCTTGGGCTGACTTAAGTGAGGGGGCAGCTAAGGATTCCATTGAGTGCACTGTGGATTATAAGGTTCTTAAAGATGAGTTAATATCATACGTGAGTAACGTGGATTTCAAGCTCATTGAGACGCTTGCGGATAAGGTGGCTAAGGTTTGCCTACAGGATCATAGGATTAGGATGGTTAGGGTTAAGGTTGAGAAGCCAGGTGCCTTAACAGGCGCCGAGGCAGCCAGTGTTGAGGTTGTTGAGGAGAGGCGTAGTAAATTAGTTGACGTGTACATAGCCGTGGGCTCCAACATTAATCCCAGTGGTAACGTTAAGGAGGCGATTATTAAGTTAAGGAATGAATTCGGTCCACTAAAGGTATCCACTGTATACTTGACTAAACCAATACCAGATAATCAACCACCCTACTACAATTGCGTTGTGTGGGTTAAAACAGCCTTAAGCCCCATCATTATTAAGGAGACCCTAAGGAGTATAGAGGATGAGCTTGGGAGGACTAGGGTAGGTGATAAGTATGCGCCAAGAACCATAGACCTAGATCTAATACTCTACGGTAACCTAATCATTAATGGCAGTGGATTAAGGATACCTGACCCTGAAATAAACTCCAGGCCCTTCCTAACCATACCATTATTTGAATTAAACCCAGACCTAGTTATCCCTGGTTTAAATAAGTCGATTAGGGAAATAATAAAGGGGGTTAATGGTAAAGACATGAAGCCATTACTTGAGTTTACGGAGGAATTAAGGAAATTAGCTGAGGGCTGAGTCTTGCAGAATACTTCTAGCAAACCTCTATAAGTATCCACTTATTATTATAATGTGAAATATTGCGATGCAATAATCATGACTCCTCTTGAAGGGGGCGGAACAGTCAGCATGATTAAAGCTAACTGTTAGGTGCTTAAGTTTTAATTTTAAATGCTGGTGCACTTTTCTAAGTTGAATGATTATTAAGCCATTAAACAATTATGTAGGGATGTATGGGTGCAGCCAAACATGCGTTAACATAGCTAATAGGCTTAAAGGCCTTGTCCTCCGTAAGTATCAAGGAATGTTCGAATTAGTTCTATTATTTGGTTCATTGGTTTATGGTAGGTACACGCCATTAAGCGATATTGATATTGGCGTTGAGTTCACTAATGATGAAGCGTTTAATGCCCTGCCAAGCTTCATCAGTGATGTAGCGCTTGAACTTAATCTTCCTGAGGATAGGATAGACGTTGTTCCGCTCAATGCTGATGATTTACCCATTGGCCTTATGTACGATGCGGTGGTAAGGGGTTTACCGATATATGTTAGGGATTGGGGGAAGTATGTTTATGAGAAGGTTAAGGTCTTTAGCGAGTACGCGGACTTTCAGGTGTTTCTTAGGACCAAAGGCATTAAGGACCTATACCTCAAGTCATTGAGGAGGATTTTATATGAGCAGGATAAGCGACTTAGTAGCCCTCATTAAGCGTAATATTGAAACTGTGGATAACTTAGTTAAGAGCCATGGTGTTGATTATGTTATTAATGATTATGTTCTCTTAAATGCCGTACTGCACATGCTTCAGGTTAGTATTCAATCACTGATTGATATAGGCTCAATAATATTAAGCCAATCCGCATATAAAGTCCCCTCCACCTATTCAGAGATTCCTAAACTCCTCGTTGAGATTGGAGCCTTGGGCAATGATGATGCCGAGTTATTCCGGCGAATGATAAGTTTCAGAAACATTGTGGTTAACCAATACTCCACGGTGTCCCTAGAATTGGTGCGGCGGATGATTAAGGATTCATTACACCTGGATATACTAAGAATTGCTGAAGGGCTATATGAATTTTCTCTGAGTAAAGGAATTGATTATTAATTAGGGAAACCTTAAAACTGAGCGCATGAAGTCGCTACTCAAAGCATAAGGGAGTTTAGGAGACTGATTAAATTACTAAATTAATCAAAGTGATTTATATCTACTGTTGTTGAGACTGCTGAACCCCCATTACCTCAGGGTTAACTGAGGTTACATCGTCCGGTCTCTTGCCAAGCACTACGAAGGATATGAACTTAGCGAGCGGTCTCGTTTCACCTATTACTACGTAGTCGCCGACGTTAACCCTTATGCATGGTGGTAGGTGGGCGTGAATGTTCTTCCTCTTCCTCATGTACCTCTTATACTTGGGTGAATAATGGAGCCACTCATGCTGAATAACCACCTGCCCCATGTAGACGCTTACAACTTTACCCTCAAGTATTGTCCCCCTTACCTTAACGTGGCCGTGCCATGGGCACTTATCATCATTGCACACTGCCTTAGGTGGAAGGAGCCACGGAACCCCAATGTGCCTAACCCTAACCCTCTCACCATTAGGTAACATGATAACCTCCCCCGGCCTGGGTCTTTCCTGGAGTTCAACCACGAGTCTACTGGATTGAGCCATGGGCACCCACCTCACTTAGCCGCTATGTGTAGTGTTGACTTAGAGGCCTTCAAGCCTGGTTCACCATGCTGCACTATCTTAGCGGTTATAGCGAATTCACCTAAGTAGTGCCCAATGTGCCATGGGGATATGGGTACTGGAATGTAGGTTATGCCATTGTAGACGTATACCGTTAAACCAACCATCTCAGGTAATATAATCATGTCTCTACAATGAGTCCTAACGGGTATGTTCTTACCCTTAGCTGCAAATGCCCTAGCCCTCCTAATCTTCTCAAGCAACTGCCTATGGCATGGCCTCAACCCCCTCCTAAGGGTTCGCCTCTGCCTAGCTGGAAGAAGCTTAATGAATTCATTCATAGGCATCTTCATTAAATCATCAAAGGTAAACCCCCTATACCTGAAATTCTTCCACTCCTCCTGGGGGATTGGAGTAGGCATTATCCAGCCTCTCCTACCAGCTTCAGCACTACTCTCCTCCTCAGCACCAGCGGCCGCTGCAGGTGCGGCTGCAGCAGCCTCAGTTGCCTTAGCGGTTGGCTTAGCCTCAACCTTGCCTTCAGGCTTCTTAGACATTACTAACCCAATATAGGCTTACCTTTATAACCTTTACCCAACCTAAATCCTTAATCTTTGATTAAACACACTAGAGCTTCATGAACGTTTATAAGCTAAGGCTTATTAATAGGAGTGCCCCGTAGGTGTGGGTAAGGGTGAGTTGGGGTAACCCCACCCGTGATCCCAGCCCCTCCGGGCGGGGTACATTATTCAAGGTAAGTTAACGCATATTAAAGGGTAAGTGACTTAAGCAAGATGCCCCTCAGGGTTGAGCTTGTTGACTGCAGGAACAGTAACATGAATAAGCTAAGGGGTTTAGTGATTGGGCACACTGAAGGCACAATTAGCCTCCTCACGGAGACTGGGAGAGTGTTGACTATACCGGTTAAGTCGTGTAGGTACTACGTTTGGTTAAACGACTGCGTAGTATTAATGACACCAAGGGGGCTTAAGAAGCTTATTAAGAGGATTAACGCTCAGTAAGTAACCCAGCGTGGAGTAGGCTACAAGTAAGGTTACCTTACTTAACTCGAAGGAGAAGCCCAGTACATCGCCGTTAACGAACCCCAACCTGGAGTGGCTTAGCCTAACCGTAAGCAGGGCCATTAGTACACTTACCAGTGCACTAACAGTAATAGTTATGGATATGGTCCATATGCACCAATGGTAAAGTAACGGTACGGTAACTACAATGACTGCGTACACTAGGGTGGATAATGCTAACCCACCCCTCCCCTTAGCCTCAATTACGAATACTCTCCCTAACCCACCCTCACTTGGCTTGCCCAAGTATGCCGTAATGAACATTACGTAGGCTGCTGAGGCTTCGGTAATGGGTAAGGTAACCAGGGCGTTCTTACCCATTGAAAGCAGTGATGAGTAAACTAGGATAACGTTGATTAAGCCTAGTGTTAACGCGAAGGACCCCCTATGGGGATCCTTAAGTATCCTCACGGCGTCCTCACCCCTTCTGCCGGTTAATAGGGCTTCACCGAAGTCTAGGAAACCATCCATGTGTTGAAACCCATTGATTAAGTAGGTTAAGGCCGTTGCTAATGCCGCCCCAATAGGCTTATTAACCAGTAATGGTGATGCTGATAAGAGTCCCTCGAGTAATCCGATTAAGGGGGCAAGGTAGAAGTACCTGGGTGCATACTCGAAGCTTCCCCCAGCCGGTATTATTGTTAGGAAGGAAACTAACCCCCTAAGCCCCATTAAGGATTCTCTTAATCTCCTCAATAAGCCTCTCCTCATCATTAACCCCCCTTACAGCTATTCTAACGTGTTTGCCTCCAAGCCCCACAAAGCCCTTAGGCATCCTCACCACTATCCCTTTATTGAGTAGGGCTTCGTAAAGCTTACTAGCCTCAATGGGTGCCTCAGCCAGTACGAAGTTGACTGCGGATTCATAAACCCTGAACCCTAATTCAACAAGCCCATTAACCAGAATCCCCCTCAGCCTACTCACCGCCATCCTCGACTCCTCAAGGAATGAGGAGTATTCTCCACTATACTTACCGTAAACCTCCCTAGCAACCTTATCTGCGCAGCTGTTAACGTTCCATGAGGGTAACACAGCCCTCATTAACCCCATTACTTGAGTATTAGGAGTGTAGACGTAGCCTATCCTTAACCCAGGTAGCCCAATCTCCTTAGTTAAGGACCTTACCACAATCAGGTTACTGTACCTGCTGCCAATTAGGCTCATTGATGGGTCCACGGATAAGTTAATGTAGGCCTCATCCACTATTACTAAACCAGCATCATTAACTAGGTTAATTAACTCCCCCCTACTGTGCAGGGTGCCCGTTGGGTTACTTGGATTACTTAGGAGGATGACGTCATCATCCTGCGCCTTAACATCCCCAAGCAGGTAGGATGAGTCACTGTGGGGCATTATGTGGTGGTTAACCTTAAGCCCAATTAACCTGCAGTACTCCTCAAACTCAAGGTCACCGTAGTTTGGTGAGATAATTAGGCACCTTCTCTTACCAAGTAGCCTAGCAACCATTAGTGATGCGTAAAGCCCCTCAGAGGCACCGTTAACCGGAGTGACCTCATCCTCACTCACTCCATTAAACCTAGCCACGGCCCCCCTTAAGTCAGCGTAGGTGTAGTCAGGGTATGTTGAGTACTCGCACTCCTTAATCAACCCAGTAATGAAGCCTGGGGGTGCAAGGGGGTTAATGTTGGAGCTGAAGTCTAATTCACCACGTTTAGCTAACCCACCGTGATACTTCACCACGTGCCTCTCATTACCCTTGAAATATAAACTTACCTAATTACCGCTTGCCCGAGAACGGTCATGAAATTAGTTACAGCCCTGAGAGAGGTTTTTATTCAGTGGTTTTAGGAGAATGCTAATGCAAAGTGATTCCAAGGACCTGCTAGGATCATTACCAACATTATCCAGTTTACTTAGACGTGAACCAGTAAGCATGGAGACTAAGGTGGTTAAGGCTATTAGGGAGAAGGGCGTTAATAATATACTTAAGTCACTTGAATCAAGCCTCAGGGGGCTTGGTGAGGCAACGCTTGACGTGTTAAGTGGTTTATCCGTGGGTAGGCACGTGATGATAATGGGCCCTGTGGGTGTTGGTAAGACAACCCTTGCGGAGGAGATAGCTGGTATACTTGCCTTAGATAATCCACCCTACATTGAGGTGGCTTGCCACAGCCACATGACGGCCACTGAGCTCACTGGGGATATTGACATAGCGGTTGCTCTTCAGGCAGGCCTAGACCACCCTCTAGCCTACATACCAGGCCCCCTGGTCCTCTCCCACGGTAAAGTTCTCATAATGGATGAGATAAATAGGCTTAACCCATATAGTCAAGCATCACTGCTTCAGGTTCTTCAAGAGCACTACGTCTTCATTAGGGGTTTTAGGATTAGGAGTGACTTCCTAATGATAGCTACATCAAACCCAGCTGAGTACTCTGGGGTGTATGAGCTTAGTGAGGCGTTGGCGGATAGGATGAAGGTTGTTGAGATTCAGTACCCTGATAAGGAACTGCTTAAGGCTATATTGGAGTGGAAGGCTAACTTAACCTTAAGCCACATTGGGGTTAAGACACCAAGCATGCTTACTGAGGTTTTAACAAACTTCATAACCTTAATGAACCAGGACGGTATAATTGAAGTCTCACCAAGCATAAGGGCTTCAATATACGCCCTAGCCAACACTATGGCTAAGGCATGGATAGAGAGGAGGGAGCCGGCATTAAGTGACCTTAAGAAGGAGGTATTAGCCAACATGGCTCACGTAGTTAGGGGAAGCTTCTCAAGCGAGGGGGAGAAGAGGGATTACATAGCGAGGAAGTTCGATGAGGCAGTAACCATAACCACGAGGACAATGAGGAGGTGAAGATCCCCTGAAGCATTCCTCACCATCCTCAGCCGCATTTGAAGCCGAGTGCTAGTTCTTAGTTACCTGCGTCATGGAGCTTCATTAGGTTAACTGCCGTAAGCCTTAACTAGGCTTCCACGCAGTCTAGGGTTAATGCACTAAGTAACCAATATTGAAACCTATGGCATGTGGCATTAGAGTTAGTGTTATTAATAGTGCTTAGTTTAGCTGAACGATGCAGGGTACTTCCATAAGTAAAGCCTTAGTCACGCCTGGTGAGGAGTTGGGTGTTGAGGAGGAGTATCTCCCCGGTGATAATGCTTACGTTGATTCAGGTTACGTTAAGTCAATGGTTCTTGGAATTGCTGAATGGGATAGGCTTAACCATGTGGTTAACGTTAAGCCACTTAAACTAAGCCTAATTAGACCTGGGCAGATAGTGTACGGTAAGGTCTACTACTTCCCAAACGATAAGGTCGCCATGGTTAGGATCTTCGCTGTTCAACAGCAGGATGGGGTCAGGAGGATTCAGGCTGAGACAGGGATACTTTACGTAACCTACGCCTCGGAGGAGAGGTTAGGCACAATATACGATGCCGTGGGTTTAGGGGACTTAGTTAAGGCGAGGGTTTTATCAAGTAAACCCCCATACCACATAAGTCTAAGAGGCCCATTACTTGGGGTTGTTGAAACCAAATGCCCCCAGTGTAGAGCAGTCATAGTGCCCTCATCAACAACCAGTAAGATAACCTGCCCAGTCTGCGGCTTCGTCTTTAGAAGGAAGGCGGCGCCATCATGAACCAGTCCATTGCCCTACTTCAATGGGCATCGTTACTGAGGCACTAATGCTTAATAATCAATAGGGTGTGGAGTAGGTGATGTGGGTTGTAAGGAATCCCTACATTGGACCTAGGGTGAGGGGTGTTAAGGCTAGGTTGATTTCAATGGATCAATTAAGGAACATGGTGTTCTCAACCAGTGTTGATGATTTTCTATCCCTCCTTGCCCAAACATCCTACAGGGAGGTTGCCGATAAGATAACGAGGGATACACCACCTGAAGTAGCCTCCGAGTTAATACAGGGATTGGTGGTTAATGAACTATGGAGTATGGTGTCCACAATGCCCACCGGCATTAGGGATGCCTTGAGGATTTATTTACTTAAGTATGAGATAGATAACATTAAGGCCATAGTTAGGTTAATGCTGTCCGGCCAATTCAGCCGTGAGAAGGCTGAGAAGATTATTAAGTGGTATTTCGAGGATGCAATGGGCCGGAGATTCATAGTGGTGGATTTACTGAATGCAAGTAATGTGGATGAGTTGGCCAGTCGTTTAGCCGCCTTGAGGCATCAGTCTTATGAGTATCTACTTAAGGCGATAGACATGGCTAGGAACAATCCAGGCTTTGATGAGGTTATCTTTGAAACAATGCTGGATAGGTCCTGGCTTGAGCCCCTCCTAAAGGCTGTTGAGCCAATGCCGCAGGTATCCGACTTCATGGTTGACTTCTTCAACATTAACATTGCCTTAAGGAGTAAGCTCTGGAACCTACCTGTACAAGTGAGTAGATCCTTAATGATACCGAGTGGTATTGGGGTTGAATTGGAGAAGAGGCTTCAGGAGGATGCGCCAAGGATACTTGAGTACCTTGCCGGTGACCCAATAGTATCACGCATATTGTCAAGTGGGTTCAATGAATTAAGCGACGTGGTTAGGTACCTTCACGTGTCTTACTTCACAGCCTACAGGAGGTTCGCCTCATCAGTGTTCAACATGGGCACCGAGTTCTCCCCAGCCTCAGCGTTAGCCATGGTTCACTTAAGGGACCTTGAGGCTCAAGTGCTGTCATCAATATATAACGTCGTGTGGAGTAATGCCCCAAGGGGCATTAGGGAAAGGATGTACCTACTGCTGATTTCGTAGAGTAAAGTTTTTAAGCGTTATTATTTTATGGATAACGCATGGCATCCAATTCCATACTAGCCACGGCTGTTGTGGTTGCTTTAATAGTGGGTGTGGTTGCTGGTTACGGAGTTGCCTCAACCCATGTAAGTAAGGTAACCAGTGTAACAACGTTGATCTCAACAACAACAGTTACAACTACAACTACTTCACCAGTTACCGTTACGGTAACGTACGCTCCATCGCCTACTCAACCATTCATAGTTGGCGCCGCAGGTACATTAAAGTTCGCCTTCACTGATTTGCTAAACATAATGAAGAGCATGTACCCTAACTTGAACATAGGTCAACCATACTTCAAGGGTAGTGGTGATGTGGCTCAGTATGAGCTTCGCACCAATCAACTCAGCATAATGGCTTCAGCAGACACAACAACCATACCGTCAGTGCTCTTCACGCATAACTACACTGATTACGAGATAGCCTTCGGTGTAACGCAAATGGTGATAATAGTTGACTTAAACACAACAGCTGGACAGGAGGTTTATAGGCTTTGGCAGGAGGCGCAAAGTTACCCACCCTTATCTGCCCAGTGGAATAACACCTGGAGGGAAATATTCACCATAATAGCGCTCAACTCAAGCACAGTAGTGGGTGTCTCAAACCCATTCACTGATCCATCTGGTTACCAGGCCCAGTGCATGATTAAGTTGGCTGGTTTAACATTCTTCAACAACGCCTCATACCTATACAACGCAATTTACGGTAACCCAAGCAAGTACTTCATGAGGAATACTGAGGTTGATTTATTCACGCTAATGGATGCTGGGCAGATTCAATTCATACTATCAGCCTACAAGAGTAATGCAATACCGCAAACCAAGGAGTATAAGGGAACAGCCTACATAACTTTACCCTTCATGATTAATCTAGGTAACTTAAGCTACGTACCCTATTACCACCAGGTTAACGTAACTTGGACTGAGGTCGGCGTCACTAAAACTTTCATATGTAATCCAGTGGTCTACACAATAACAATACCTAATAATGCCCCCAACCCAACGGCAGCATTATACTTCCTAACCCTACTCTACAGCCCAATAGGCCAGAAGATACTTATGGAGAATGGTATTCAACCAATAGTGCCAGGGATAGTGTACGGCAATTACAGTAATGTACCAGCTCCCTTAAGGCCATTCACAGCGCCTGTCAGTCAATACCCACAATATGCCCCAATATTCCCCTAAGCCTAAAATTTACTTTAAACCCTTTTTAAACTCCCTCTTTTAGGTGTCTTTAACATGGTTTACGTAGGTGGGCTTCCCCTTAAAGTGGCTTTGGCGGTTTCATTACTCATACTAGTGATACTGATAATTTACCCACTACTATTAATTATAGCATTAGGGTCAACGCAGCTTACCTCAGCCTTATCCATGGGCAGCTTCATAGAATCCATTGAGGTCACGGTCATTATGTCGACGCTATCAGCCCTAGTGGCAATAGTAATGGGCACCCCCCTAGCCTACCTACTGGCTAGGTATGAGTTCCACTTTAAGCAGTTGCTTGACTCAATAATAGACATACCAATAATGATACCTCACGTGATAGTTGGGATAATGATAGTTCTGGCCTTCGCATCAAAGTACAATGTACTATTTAATTCACTCAACGCAGTCATACTGCATTTAAGGGTCTTTAACTCAAACCTACTTCACTATGGGATCCTACACTTCTTCCTCACACCAGTGGTTAACGCGTTAATATACGCCTTATCAGCAATAGTGGGTATTAAATTCATAAATACGCTTTGGGGTGCTGTTGCGGCTGTTGCGTTCCTATCATCAACATACTACATTAGGGTTACTGAGGCAGCAATAGTAATGGTTAATCCCGAAATGGAGATAGTTGCCAGGACTCTTGGTGCAAGTCCAAGTAGGGTTTTCACGTCAATAACGTTACCTAAGGTGTGGAGGGCTATGGCTAATGGCGCATTACTATCATGGGCGCGTTCAGTGTCTGAGGCTGGCGCATTATTCATAATAGCGTACAGCGTGTACTTCAACGGTAATTACGTTTACCCGGCCTCAGTCTACATTTACGAGAGTTACGTTGGAATTGGGTTAAGTGACGCGGTTAAGTACTCAGCTGCATTACTCGTGGTTGTGCTACTAATATTCATAGTCTATAGGGTTGTTTTAAGCCTTAGGAGGGGTGGTTAAGTGGAGGCTACCCTTAAACTGATTAATGTTGAATTAAGGCTTGGTTCCTTTAAACTAGGCCCAATAACAACCTCAGTAAGTGGCGGAACATACAACGTTGTGATGGGGCCCACAGGCAGCGGTAAGTCGACGTTAATTAAAGTGATAGCGGGAGCCTATAGGCCCACCTCAGGTTCAGTAATCATTAATGGAGAGGACGTTACAGGTAAGCCCCCTGAATTAAGGGGAATAGCCTATGTTCCCCAGGGTTACGCCCTCTTCGACCACATGACTGTTTACGAGAACATTGAGTATGGTCTCAAGGTCAGGGGGGTGCCTAGGGGGATTAGGGCTAGTGAGGTGCGTAGGATTGCTGAGGACTTAGGTATACTTAACCTACTTAACCGGAGGGTTAATGGGTTAAGCGGTGGAGAGAGCCAGAAGGTTGCCTTAGCTAGGGCTCTTGTCATTAAGCCAAAGGTCCTACTGCTTGATGAACCAATGTCAATGATGGACGTCAGCACCAGGGAAAGCCTAATACCCCTCTTAAGGAGTATACCAACCAAGTACAATACCGTGGTGGTGCACGTGACTCATGATAGGAATGAAGCCTACGCCCTAGCCGATAAAATACTAGTGCTTAATAATGGGCAGTTAGTTGAGGAGAATGAGCCTGAGGTAATATTCACGAGACCTAGGAGCATCTTCACTGCACAGTTCGTGGGCTTCAGTAATATAATACCCGCAGTAGCCGTTAAGACACCTGAGGGCTCAATGGTACACATTGGTAGCCACGTCTTACGTTCAACAGAGAAGGTTGAGGGTAGGGTCTACGCCTGCATTAGGCCGGAGTGGTTTAAGGAGGGTAATGGGGATGATGGTAACGTTATCAGGGGTACAGTGGTTGAGGTTGAGAGGGCTAGTATGGGTTTCAGGGTTACTATTAACGCAGATGGAGTGCTCTTCACGGCTATCACCCAATCGAAGCCAGGTAAGGGGGAGTTAGTGAACTTAACCATACCACCCAACCTAGTTCACTTAATACCAGCCGCTGAGTGATACTGCTTTAATAGGGATTAGGCAGGAGCATTAATGATGAAGAGCTGGTTCATACTGATTCAGGGACTACTACCAATGATGCTCATATCTGCTTACCAGTACAGTTGGAATCTGCTCATAACGCCATTAATGAGGAGCCTCAATGTTGATTTACCTGCGATTCAAGTAGCCTACTCCCTATTCGTACTATTCTCCACTGTTTCACAAGTGCTTGGTGGTTACATTGCCGATAAGAGGGGGCCTAGGCTAGTTGGCGTGACTGGGGGTGTATTGGCTGGTTTAGGAATGATGGCGTCACCGCTGGTTAATGGAATTAATCAATTCTACATCCTTTGGTCAATGGGGAGCATTGGCGTTGGCTTAATCTACGGGGTATCAATAAACCTGGGGGTTAAGTGGTTTAGTAGGACTAGGGGGTTAGCAACCGGTATAATAAACATGGGCTTTGGACTTGGGGCAACGTTCTTCAACCCACTAATATCACTATTGATAATTAAGGGTGAGTACAAGTACCCCATGATACTGATAGGCGCCCTAATACTGGCAGTGGTCATACCCCTAATGGCAACCGCAAAGTATCCTACAAGCCAGGTTAAGGGCATGCAACTTACTAAAATACCCCCAGGCTTCTGGCTTGCCTTCACCTCATTCTCACTTATGGGTATTCCACTTCAGTTATTCTCATCCAGCCTCTCAGTGCTTGGTGGGGATTATGGCTACGTCACCGTGGCGGCAGCGGCATCGCTACTACCCCTCTTTAGTGGGATTGGTAGGCCAATAATGGGTTCAATCTCCGATAAGTTAAGTAGAAGGAGGACCATTATCATAACGGGCCTAGTGCTAACAATCTCAATGCTTACGCTGCTTATTCACTCACCCATCGCGTACATAGCCTCAACAGTAATCACTGGGGTTTTCGGGGGTTCATTAATAACCTTATTCGCGTCCCTGGTGGGTGATGAATACGGTATAGTTAATTCAACGTTCCTATTCGGCATACTTTATAATGGTAAATTCATCGCGGCCTTAATGGGTAGTGTAATGTTCGCTGAGTTAATAAGGGTCATTAACCTAACTGGATCGCTCATACTTGAGACTTCACTAACAGTGGCCTCAATAATAGTGTTCATAGCCTTCACTAAGCTTCACCCCAGGGGTTATTATTTGAAAAACACTTAATAATACACCACCTCAGGGTCCTGTATGGACACTAGTAAGGTGCTGAACGCAATTGGTTACGTTGCATTAGCAGTAATACTGGTTTACCTCGTGTTAAGCATCGCCGGCATCGTTAAGATACCGTGGGCCACAGTGGGTGGCTTCAGTATGGAGCCGACGCTGGAGTCCGGTACGTTAGTTGTCCTGTGTCCAGTACCCAGTAACGCCACTGCGCTCCTTGGTCACGTGGTTGTTTATGACCATTATGGTGAGTACATAATACATAGGGTTATAGACGTTTACCAGTCAGCTAACACCTACTACGTGGTCACTAAGGGTGATGCAAACCAGGTGGCGGATCCATGGGAAACACCAATTAATCAAGTGTATGGGGTAGTGTGCTTAAGTATGCAGTACGTGGGTTTAATAACCCTGGTGTTGAGGAAGCCGCCCACGCTACTGTTAGCTATCGTGACTATGCTGGTTCTTTGGCTTGTCTTAAGTGAGGCTGAGAAGAGGGTTAAATGAAGTGAAAATGCATATAAAGGGAGGTTAGCCTGGTTCCTGATGTCTGAGGCTGGCCAAGGTAGGCAGATTGTGCGTATTGGGGACACTGACCTAGATGGCTCTAAGGCTGTTGCGTATGCTCTAGCTAGGATTAAGGGTATTGGTGTATCAACAGCCGTGGCGATATGTAGGAACCTCGGCATTAATCCACTGGTTAAGTTAGGGGAATTGAATGAGGAAATGATTAGGAAGATAGATTGGACAGTTAGGAACCTTCACCAAGCAGCCCCAGCCTGGTTTGTTAATAGGCCGAAGGACCCTGAAACAGGCAGGAACATTCACCTAATAGGCGCTGACTTAATACTAACTGCCAGGAATGACATAGAGAAGGAGAAGCGTATACTGTCCTGGAGGGGAATTAGGCATAACCTAGGCCTAAAGGTTAGGGGCCAGAGGACTAGGACTACGGGTAGGCTTGGCCCAGTGGCTGGTGTTCAACGTAGGAGAACACCCACTGGTGCTGGCGGTGGAGGGGAGGGCGGCGGCCAGGGTTAATCAACTCTGAATAATGCTTATTAACTTCCCCTCATTAGGCTTCCAATGCTGAGGATACACCTAATTCAGTACGCCAGTAAGTTAGGTGATCCTGAGTACAACATAAGTAGGCTAAGGGAGTACGCGAAGAGGAACTGTAGAGGTGACGGTAACGACGTGTTAATCACCCCTGAACTATACGTATCAGGCTACATGTCGAAGGACCTCCTCCTCCAGATAGCTGAGCCACTTGATGGGAATTCAATCAGTGAATTAACGGAGATAGCTAGGGAGGGTAAATGCACAATAGTGACTGGGATTGCTGAGAGGGATAAGGACACTGGGGTTGTTTACAATTCTGCAGTAGCCGTTGGGGAGAATGGCTTAGTAGCGTTCTATAGGAAGAGGCACCTACCCAGTTACGGAGTCTTCGATGAGTCAAGGTACTTCGGGATAGGTAGGGGTGATGCCCCCGTCTTCCCAATAAACGGCACTAAGGCTGGGTTAGCAATATGCTACGACGCCTTCTACCCTGAAGTCTCCCGGTCACTAATGCTTAAGGGCGCTAAGGTTCAATTATACATAAGCGCCGCCCCAGATATGTCTAGACCCCACTTTGAAACATTCATTAGGGCTAGGGCAATGGAGAACGTTTCCTTCGTAGTATACGTAAACACTATTGGGCAGTATGATGGCTTAGGCTTCTTTGGGGGAAGTTTCATAGTGGATCCACTGGGGGAGGTTGTGGCTAAGGCGAAGTACTATGAGGAGGACACTGTGGTTGCTGAGATTGACCCAAGCCTTGTGGATAACTACAGGTCAATAAGGCCAATACTGAAGGACTACGCTTGGGATGACGTTAGGTACCTGCTTAGGAATTATAAATCAGGCTTCAGGGTATATTAGTGGTTAAATTAGTTAAAATGATGCGTGGAAAAACTATAAAAATGGTTACCCACAGCATTAGTGAAGTTCACTATGGCTTTCATTTTTGAGCTGCCTAAGGAGATAAACGATGCGTTGAGCCTCATCATTAATGAGCTTAGTAACCTACTCAATGGGATTAACATGCCTCCCAACTTAAGAGAATCAGCAATGCATTATATCCACAATAAGGGTAAAATGATTAGGCCCCTCTTAACCCTAATAACAACACGCATACTTGGTGGTAAACTAATGGATGCAATTAACCCAGCTGTAGCAGTGGAGTTGGTTCACGTTGCCACTTTACTTCAGGATGACATAATTGATGGGCACTTAATGAGGAGGGGTTTTGAAACCCCATTCAAGAAGTATGGGACGGAGTACACTATATTAGCCAGCGACCTACTGATAGCTAAGGCCATTGAGTATTCACTGAAGTCTAAGACTAGGAGGATAACCATGGAGTTAACTAACGCTGCCCTGAGACTGGCCATAGGGCAATCCTATGAGCTTGAGTATAAGCTCAGTGGTAAAGTGGATATGAATATTTACATGAGGATTATTGAGAATAAGACAGCCTCCCTAATATCAGCCTCAATAGTGTTAGGCGGCTACGTTGCTGAGGCCGACAGCAATACAATTAACCTACTTAGATCCCTTGGGGAGAAGCTTGGCGCCGCTTACCAGATAAGGGATGATATGATAGATTACTTGAACCTTGACAAGGATAACCCAAGGGGTCTAAGGAGTGTTGACGTTAATGTGATTGACGCATTGAAGGCAGAGGGCTTCAGTGACCCACTTAAGGAGGCCTACAGATTATTCATGAACTACATGAGTGAGGCGAGGACAACAGCAGCATTAATAAGGGGTGGTGAGGTCTTCATAAGCATCATTGATTTCCTACAGGACCCCTTAACTAAGCTTATTGAGGGTAGTAAGAAGTAGGTTTAAGAAATAACTATTCCTTAAGTAAATTAGTACTCGGCAACCTTAGGTGCCTTACCAAGTATCTTAAGTGACTCCTGGGCAGACACAAGCCTAGCCACTGGAACCCTGTATGGTGATGCGCTGAAGTAGTCTAATCCCCTGCCAACAACCTCAGCAAGTATCCTTATTGAATCCGCGTCACCACCATGCTCACCACATATGCCTATCTCTATGTCTGGCTTAACGCTTCTAGCTAAGTCAACGGCTATCTTCATTAACTTAGCCACGCCATCACGGTCAATGGTTACGAATGGGTCATAGGGCAGTATGCCTAGGTTCAGGTACTGGCTCATGAACTTGTTCTCCACGTCATCCCTACTGAAGCTGAACACTGCTTGGGTTAAGTCATTAGTGCCGAAGCTCATGAAGTCAACAATCTTCGCTATCTTATCGGCTGTTAAACTGGCCCTAACGGTCTCCATCATTGTACCTATCTTAAAGTCAATGCGTTCACCGTAATTCTTAAACACCTCCTCAGCGGTTGGCTTAACAACATTATTTATCACGTACTCAAGCTCCTTATACTCAGAGACCTGTGGGATCATTATCTGTACCTGTATACTCTTACCCCTCTTCTTGAGTTCAAGGGCAGCCTCAAGAATCGCCTTAACCTGCGCCATGTATATGTCTGGGAACGTTATGCCTAATCTAACACCCCTATGACCCATCATTGGGTTAGCCTCCATTAAAGCCCTAACCCTAGCTAACAACGCTTCCTTCTCTGGGTCAGGCCTACCAAGCGTCCTTGCCTTAGTTACCTCGGCAACCAATTCCTCAACGTTGGGTAGGAACTCATGGAGTGGTGGATCAAAGAGCCTCACCGTCACCGGGTAACCCTCCATTATTTCAAATATCTCCTCAAAGTCCCTCCTCATTAACTCAGCCAACTTGTTGAGGGCGTCCCTCCTCTCATTGGCGTTTGTGGACAGTATTACGCTTCTAAATAATTCAAGCCTACCGGGGGCTCTAAACATCCTCTCAGTCCTAAGTAAGCCTATTCCCTTAGCCCCAAACCTCCTAGCTATTGTAGCGTCCTCAGGCGTGTCTGCGTTAGCCTTAACACCGAACACTGATACTGAATCAGCCATGTTAAGTAACTCGTAGAATTCAGGCGGTAGCTTTGGTTCAATGGTTGGGACTTGACCAACGTATACGTTACCCGTGAAGCCATCTATGGTTAACCAGTCCCCCTCCTTAATCACTACGTCACCGGCCTTAGCAGTCCTAGTGGTGTAGTCGATCTTAAGCCCCTCAGCACCCACTACCGCTGGTCTACCTATTGCCCTAGCCACAACCGCAGCATGGCTTGTTGCACCACCCCTACTGGTTAATATGCCCACTGAGGCGTAGAATCCGTGGACGTCATCAGGCTTAGTCTCCTCCCTAACCAGTATAACCCTCTTACCAGCCTTAGCCCACTCAACGGCGGAGTCTGGGTCGAAAACCGCCTGGCCGCTGACCGCCCCAGGTGATGCTGCAATACCCTTAGCAATGGGTTTAGGTGCCTTGGCTTCATCAATCCTTGGGTAGAGAACCTGCAGTATGTGCTGTGGCTTAATCATCATTACCGCCTCCTCCTTAGTCATCCAATTCTGCTTAACCATGTCGACCGCAACCTTAATCATGGCCAGTGGATTCATCTTAGCGTTCCTAGTCTGAAGGAACCACAGCTTACCCTTCTCAATAGTGAACTCAACGTCCTGAACAGCCTTCTTAGTCCTCTCAATTAGCTTAACGCCCTTGTATAATTGATCGTAAACCTCAGGCATCTCCTTCTTAAGCTCAGAAATAGGCTTAGGAGTCCTAATACCGGCAACAACGTCCTCACCCTGGGCGTACGGTAAGTACTCACCGTACAGCTCATCCTCACCGGTTGCTGGATTCCTTGAAAACACAACACCGGTTGCTGACCTCCAGTCAGCGTTACCGAACACCATTGTGACCACTGATGCCGCAGTGCAGTCAGCTATGTCGGGGGTTATCTTATTAGCCTCCCTGTAGAACTTAGCCCTAGGTGAATTCCAGGACTTAAACACTGCATCTATGGATAATCTCAACTGCTCCCATGGGTCATCAATAACCTTACCCACCCTCCTTATGTAGACCTGCTTATATAATTCAACCAACTCCTTAAGGCCCTGTAGGGGTATTTCAGGGTCCTCTTTAACACCGTACTTCTTCTTCACCTCATCAAGCGGCTTATTGAACTCCTCCTCAGGAATGCCTAAGACTATTCTACCGAACATTGCCAGGAACCTCCTGTAGGCGTCGTAGGCCGCGTGTTCACTGCCTATGAACTTTATGAAGCCTTGAAGGGTCTTATCGTTGAGGCCTACGTTAAGCACGGTGTCCATCATGCCGGGCATGGATACTGCCGCACCAGACCTAACACTAACCAGCAGTGGTGTACCGTCTCCCCCGAATTTCCTACCGGTCTTGGCTTCAAGGTACCTTACACCCTCAATAACCTCATCCATTAATCCCTCAGGTAACTTCTCCCCATTCTTGTAGTACTCCTTACAAGCCACGGTTGTTATGGTGAAGCCTGGTGGTACTGGTAGGCCTAGTCTAGTCATTAATACGAGGCTTGTTGCCTTACCTCCAAGGAGCTTAACATCATCAGGGTTTGCCTCCTCAAACGTTAATACGTACTTCCTAGCCATTACGCCTCACTTAACTTAATCCTTTTAAACATTACTCCTTTAAAGAGAAACATATCCTAAAAATTTGTACTTATCATAAGTAATTATAGTATATTTATTACAATACTGTGAATTTACTTAAACCTACTACATATTGTATTTCTTAAAGTGAAATACTGAGTGGATTATTGACGGATAACCTTAGATTTAGGCTAAACTTACCAAGTCCCCATTAACCCAAGCGCTAGTCCTTACCGAACCATGAGTATTAGCCTTAACTCAGGTTCAAGTAGCTTAACAGGTCCTTACCATTAATAATAACCCTATTGTTATCTATAATGTAGCTTCCCCTACTCCTCTCAATTAAAGCCTCAGTGAGCTTCCCCTCATCCACCGTTGATGCGCCCAGTTTACTGAAGAACCTGTTTATGTTCCTAATATCCCTGTATAGGAGATCGGTGGAGTTTGGGTGGGATGAATCCACTGCTGAACCCCAGTCAATTATGTATAATTTACCGTTCCAGTTCAAAATATTGTACTCACTTAAGTCAGCGTGAATTAACTTACCAATAATAAGAGCCTTCTCCACGTTTAGGATTACGTCAATGTAGGCGGACTGCACGTCACTTGGAGGTACATCCTTCAGTAATGGTGCTGGTGCACCATCCTCACCTATGAATTCCATTACGAGTATATTATTGTAGAAGGCTATTGGCGTGGGAACAAGTACCTTAGCTTCATAGGCCCTCTTCATGTTCCTGAACTCCTTCCTACACCACATGCTTGCTAACTTAAACGGATTACTGGGTTTCCCACTAAACCTCCTATCACCCATAATGTAGGGGTTCCTGTTAATGAACCTATTAGCCAACGTGTAGTAGACTTTAAGCGCCAGGTCCTTACCCTCGTAATCCTTACCCCATATTACCTTAGCCTCCTTACCCTGGGCAATGGGTCCGTAAACCTCAAGAATAATCCTCCTATTCATTAATTCATAGAGGGCCTTCAGGGTGTACTCGTTAAAAACATCATCAACGAGCTTAAGCTGATCAATGTCCTTTATCTTAAACCTCCTCCTCTCAATCCTATCCCTCTCAATCTTAGCCTCATCAGGCACAGTTATTAAGATTCAACCATATTAATAAGCATTCCCTACCTTGGAATTAAAGCTTATTAGGGTTAAGTCCAGGAACCATGCGATGAAAGTAATAGTAGTAGGCGGCGGCATAGCGGCCTCATTCACGGCCTACTTCCTGAAGTCCATGGGCGCTGACGTAGTGGTTATTGGTGAGAAGCCTAAGTACCCCTTGGCTTCACTTGTCTTAACTCAATCAATGCCCTATGTTGATGATATTCTATTAGCCAAGGAAAGCCTCACTGTGTATAGGCAATTCACTGAACCTAAGCCAGTCACCTCAATAGACATTATGCCCAAATGGATTAACCTAAATCCCCTTAAGACCGCTGGTGTTGATTACAGGATTATTGAGGAGGCTAATTGGGTTAGGTTAAGTAGGGATGAGTTCATTGTTGTGACAACGGACTACATGATACCCATTAGGCACATAGTGAGTGAGTTAAGGAGAAGGATGAATGCGGTTAAGGCTAAGGCATCCCTAAAGCTAATCAATGGATCATTAACAGTGGTGGCTAATGGTAAGAGATACATAGGGGACTCAATAGTACTGGCCGCTGGACCTGGAAATACTGAATTAGCCATGCAAGTGGGCGTTAAACTACCCCTGAAGAGTTACCAATGCTATGCCTCAGTTATGACTGGGCCAATTAAGGTAATGAACCTAAGCATTGGTGACGATGTGTTAGGCTGGTACAGTAGGCCATTCATACCAGGCCTATTCATAGCCGGTGATGGGTGTGGTAAACCCAATGAGGGAGTACCCCCTGGTTACGGTCGGCGTATAGCTAGGTTAATCTCAATTAGGTTCGGTTGGGCATTACCAATATTCACCAGGTCAGGTACATGTGAGGTTTCACCAAGCGGTGGCCCAGTCTACGGTATGGTTAAGGATAATTTATACGTGATAGGTGGCTTAGATGGTTACGGTTCAATGAGTGGCCCAGCCTTAGCGAGGAGGTTGGCTGAATTAATAATTAAGGGTAATGCACCCATGGATGATTACAGGATTGAGAAGTACCTTAACCATGGGGATTGGGACGCATGCAGTGTTGAGAGGCATAATTGGTTAATTGCAACTCAAGTTAAGGGGCAGTGACTTAAGTTAACTTAAGAATGGAGAGGATGAACATTATTACTAATATGGCGTCCGTTGTTAAGCAGTAGAGGCAGTAGGCACCCTTGCGAACCTGTAGGTATAATCCATAGGCACCGATTACTAACCCAATTACTGAGAGGACCATTACGTATAGGTATAGGTTAAGTAGAACTAAGGCTGCCATTAACGCTAAGGTAACCATAGCCCCCACGGCCATTAACAGCCTAACTCGCCTAGGCACTAGGAAGCTGAATAATTCGCAATTAAAGACTCCAGGCAGGCATGCGTTAACCCTCCTTGAGTTCGCGTACGTGTAGTAAGCCATTAGTAATGATCCAGCGGCTGGAAGTAGGGCTATGTAATCCATGGGTGCGCTGCATTGGGTTTAGTAATAAAATCGATGGCCATTGCTTAAAATGCATTCGCCGCACCTACGCCTAATCATGCATAGTGGCTTTTAGACCCTATTATCCTCCTATCCCTTTAATCAACTTAGTATGTTTTTTAAACGTAATCCAGGCAACTAACCACTATGGGGTTGAGTAGGCGGGGTACCACTGGTAAGAAGTACATAGTCATAGTATTCAAGGTCAGTGATGATGTTGAAACCAACCAGTACAATAAGGAGTTCATTAGGAACCTGCTCAGTGAAAGCGTATCATGGTGGCATAGTTACTTGGGCGCTAATGATAATTTATCCCTAGATAAATGGAGCATCTACCTAATGGAATGGGCTGATGAGGTTATGGTTGCTAGGGTACTTAACGCACTGGGTAAGGGTAGGGATTACGTTGAGGGTAAGATATGAGTAATCCTTAGGCCTTAAACATAACTTAACTCAACCTTAATTACCTCATCGTAAAGCTTCTCCAGTTCACTTACAACCCCTGGGCTTAGGTAGTCGCCATCTGCCGCATCAATGTACTCCTCAAGCTCCTTAACAGACGTAACCGTAACCATTACTGTGGATATTGGGTAAGATAAAACGTACTTTAAGGCTAATTGACCTAGCGTTAACCCTAATTCATCGCTAATCGGCTTAATGTACTCATCCACGATTGACTTAGCCTTAATTAACCATTCACGGTTCCTCAACCTTCTATGATCCCCAGGTTGAAAGTTAAGCGTGAAGTTACTGGTTAGTATGTTTGAGGCATGCGGCACCCTGGTTATTAACCCAACCTTACCATTACCAAGCCTTATCAGTGTCCTAGCAGGCTCCTGTTCAAGGACGTTAAACACGAACATTAATGCCTCATAGCCTGTTTCCATGGCTGCTAAACCCTCATTAAGAACATTGATTTCTGGACCAAGGGCAACACCAACATGCTCAATGTAACCATCCTTAACCAGCCCCATGAGGGTGTCGTAAAGTTCCCTGCTTCTCACAACCTCAAGGGGTGGATTATGTATTTGAAGCAAGTTCACTCTCCTACCCAGTCTTTCAATTGACTTAAGTGCAGCATACTTAATGTAACTCGGGTCAAATGATTGAGTTAACTTACCCCCTGATGCCTCATATATGTTGTAACCCACCTTAGTGAAGACGTAGACGTCATCATGACCCCTCAGCACTTCACCCAGAAGCTTCTCACTTAATCCATTACCATACACGTCGGCAGTATCAAAGACGTTTACCCCAAGATCCAGGGCCTTCTTAATTATTGCCTTAGCTTCATCCAAAGTAACGTCACCGTACATGCCGCCAATGAACCATGCACCCAACCCAACCTCAGAAATCCTTAAACCAGTAACCCCAAGAGGCCTAAGCCTCATTATTCACGTAATTAACTTAACCAGTTATAATACTTACTTGAGAGTGCAGTATTGGTTAACCCCTAAATTACGCTTAAATTCAACCCTGAATAAAGTTTATATTAAAGTCTCTAGGATAAGGTAGTTTATGAGAATGGTGGCACTGCTCCTTATGCTCTTATCGATTTCACTAGTGAGCTTAGCTACTTACGTTCCTTCCCCTCCAGTTTACGTTACTGTCACTAAGATTTACGTAATAAGCATGAACCTATCCCATTCAGAGCCACCATGGGGCTACATTGAGTCCATTAAGGCTGGTCATCCATTAACCTACAGTGAACTAACCAGTGAAGAGAATGCTACAGCACCATGGATTGGGGCCAGTGGCTTAACTTTAACCTTAACAATAGTCAACGCCACACCTACACCATACCCCATAGCTCTAAGCAACGCCGCCTTAAGTAATAGTACTGGTGGCGTAAGATGGATTATTAATGTAACTTACCTGGCCTCAACATTCAACACGCTTCAATCTCCCTTAAGCCTAAGGGCCAGGTGGTTCATATTAATCACGGCATCCATCAATGGCCTTAACTTAACGGTCTTCGCCTTTAAAACAGGCTACGAGATGCTGAGTGATGTTTTAGGTAACTTATCTACCATTGGTGGCTACCTAACGGAACCTAGCGGTTATAAGTATAGCCTGTGGCATCATTACCTCTACAATGGGACGCTGTGGTATGTTGTCCCCTTACCTGGTATTGTGGTGTTTTACACGTGGTTTGGTAATTACGTAGGTAAGTTAATGCCCTTACCCACCACCATTAATAATCAAGGCACCTTCCCATCATACTTAAGGTATTTCACGGTAGCATTGAGGCAGTACTATAACTCCACGGTTATTAACTCATCATTAGCCAGCGTTAATTATGCATTGGGTAATGAGACTGACTACGGCTACTACATATTTAACATAGTGAGATTAGCGCCACTAGGCCCATTAGCCTACTACACCCCCATAATAATGCTTAATAATGGCACCTTAGCTAACCCAAGTTGTCTCCCCATTTATTACGAATTAAGTGTGGTGTTTCAATTCGAGAATCCAGCCTACGGTAGCTTCACACCATATTTACTATTCAATGAGCTTTCACACGCCTCAAGCCTAATTACAATCAATGACTCATTACTGCTGGGTGGGTTCCTGATTAGCTATGACTTCTACAACTCAACGACCTTAACCATTACCCCACTTAACAGTGTAATATCCGAAGGCGTTAACTACACCAGTTGCCTAGTCCCCATTTATGATCCAGTTAATGTTAATAAGCCATTGGTAATAGGTGGTGCACTGGATGCGTCACCACCTAATAAGCCTAATGGCGTCATGATACCTAAGCCCCTACTTAATGCATGGTTATTTAGGCTACTTAGAATCATAATTAACCTCTAATGTAGCCACTTAGTTTAATTAAGGTGAATTTTAGGCTAAGTTAAGTTACGTGCCTCATCCATGCCTTTTAACTCCCCGGCAAGTATTCTTAGCGTAACATGAGGGTGTGGTGGCTTAACCCAGCCCTGTTAGGTATACTTCACGCTTTACTTACCGGTTCTGCCTAGTTACTTACCCTGCTTGGGTAATACTAGTGGTAAGGTTTCTTAAGGGAGTAGGCTAATGAGGGTGTTGAATTAAGTTTAACCATTAACTTACCAGGGCCCGCTTTCCTTAAGCTAAGCCTTAACCTATTGAATCAACAGCTGTTAGCTACTATTATGCTTAAGTTACTGTTAAGTACGCATGATTCATTGCTACGTGATGCGCATTTAATTTAAAAAGTAATCCACAGGGGGTTTGTTATGAGACTGCTCTTGATACATGCAGGGTCCTTTTCATTTGAGGTTAGGGATAAGGCTGTTGAGAACCCTGAACCATTGAGTGAAGAGTTGAAGAAGGGGAGTGCTGAGAATACTCTTGTTGTTTTCACTACTGTTGAGGAGAATGATAATGATTCGCCAAGCTTCCTGGAGAGGGTGGCTAATGATGTGCTTGACGTTGCCGGTAAGGTTAAGGCATCATCAGTTTTCCTCTACCCTTACGCTCACTTAAGCCCAAACCTAGCTCCACCACCTAGGGCAATAGCCATTCTTAACGCCCTCTATGAGACGCTTAAGGTTAAGGCCAATATACCGGTTCATAAGGCACCCTTCGGCTGGTATAAGGCATTCACAATAAGCTGCCTTGGTCATCCACTCTCAGAGTTGAGCAGAACCATAACACCCCAGGAGCCTGCCCCCCAAAGGAAGCCGTACACTAGGGATTACTACGTGATTGTTTCACCAGATGGCTCAACTTATGACCCAGCCGGCTACAGCTTCAGTGAGAGGGATGCTGACTTGAAGGTTCTTGTTGATAAGGAGGTTTTTAAGAAGGAGCTTGAGGGTAAGGAGCAGCCTAGGTACATTGACTACTGCGTTAAGTTTGGTTTCGAGTGGGAGTCGTTATCGGATGTTGGCCACATGAGGTATGGGCCATACGCCACCGTGATGATTGAGCTCCTTGATGATTACTCATACCAGGTAGCTAAGTCACTGGGTATACCTGTCTTTAAGGTTAAGGGAACAAACATGTTTAGGCTTTCAGATAAGGCTATTAGTGAACACGCTGGGTTATTTGGGGAGAGGATGTACATCACTGAGTCCGATGAGGAGTTAGTCATGAGGTACGCCGCCTGCTTCCAACAGTTCGCAATGATTAAGGACTGGGTGTTAAGCTACAGGAACTTACCCTTAGGTATGCTTGAGGTTGCGGACAGTTACAGGTATGAGCAGCCTGGTGAGACTGTGCTGTGTTTTAGGCTTAGGCGCTTCTACATGCCTGACCTACACATATTCGTTAAGGACCTTAAGGAGGCTATGGAAGTTGGGTTAAGGCTCCACGCCAAGATATTTGAGGAGATTAGGAAGATTGGGAGGGATTACGTTAGCCTCTATAATGTTAGTAAGGAATTCTTCGACCAGAATAAGGATTACTTAGTGGAGTTAGCTAAGAGGGAGGGTAAGCCAATACTGGTTAGGGTTCTTGAGGGGGCTAGGTACTACTGGGTGCTTAACGTTGAATACCACATAATTGATGAACTCAAGAGACCTAGGGAAATAGCCACCTTCCAATTCGACATTGGTAACGCCCAGAGGTTCGGCATTAAGTACAGGGATGAGGGCAATAACATCAAGTACCCGGTAATAATACACACTGCAGTGTTAGGGAGCATTGAGAGGTATGTTTTCGCCCTACTGGACACCGCGGCTATTAATGAGGCTAACGGCAAGGTACCCAGCCTACCAACCTGGATAGCCCCAGTTCAAGTTAGGGTTATACCAGTATCCAGTGGTTATAATGAGGCTGCGGTTGAGTTGGCTAGGAGGATTGAGGAGGCTGGCTTCAGGGTTGAGGTTGATGATAGGGATGAGACGGTGGGCAGGAAGATTAGGGACGCTGAAACACTCTGGGTACCTTACATCGTGGTCTTTGGTGAACGTGAGGCTAAGACAGGTGTATTAAGCGTGAGGATTAGGGGTGTGGGTCAAGTAGGGATGAGGATTGAGGAATTATTAAGTAGGCTGGACTCGGAGACCAAGGGTTACCCAAGGAAACCCTTAACGGCGCCAATGCTGCTTAGCATTAGGCCACCCTTACCTTAAACTCAACGCGCCTATTCTATGTATATTCCTGTTGTTTGTATTTTGTGTTTTATGCTTTCCCTCT
>NZ_JAGDXD010000040.1 GCF_023256255.1 Caldivirga sp.
ACTAATGGTTAATTGCCTATAACCAATGCTCGTGGCATTGGGTAACATCATCTTCACGCCGAGGACGCTTAATTGCCTTAGTAGGCTTAATTCACCGGTAACCTTAACTACCCTGAATAGGTGGGATTTGTTGAATGATTTAACTATGTTAATACTGCTCATGCTTACTGAACTAGTCATGATGCCTAATGGTGAAGTTTCAGCATTATCCTCACTGGTTGGTTTAGTGGTGAAATGCTAATTAATTGGTTTTGGGTTTGTGGCTTATGGGTGTTGATGGTTTAGTGGTGGTTTTGGTTGTGGGTGTGGTTGTGTTATTGGGGATTATTGTTGGGTTAAGGTTAATTACCCCAGTATCAAGCATAGGTGCAGCTAACCAGTTGAGGAGTTTCAACGCACCCTACTGCAGTATAGGCCTCAAGCCAATAATCCCTGGGCTTTACGATTGCCCACCATGCCTAATCTACCAGTACGGTAATAGGACCTACTCCGACTGCCCAGAAGCCGCATTAACGGTAGTGAGGACAGTGACAGTAACAATAACGAACACCACTGCACTGAGGGGTTAATCATTATTACTCACTGTGGTTTGCTAGGCAGTCCCAGACGCATGATGATAAGCCTGCTAAATCCCTCACCACACTACCCCTAACAACCTGATTCCTAATGCTTAAATCCACGCCGCATTCATTAAGGCAGTCAACCCAATTAACATTATTACGCTTAAGGCTACTTAAGGCGTTTGGGTCAACCTCAAGCCAATCCTCATAAACAGGCATATCAATGGGTGACCTAGGATTCACTAAACCAGCCCACTTAGGGGTAGTGGGGTATGCGGTAACCCTACCCCTCCTCGGCGTACTAGACTTATTAAAATCAACAATAACCTTAAACACGTCGAGAAGCCTCTCAGGAATAGCCCTAGGATTCTGAGTCACCGCAATGAAAAGAACCCTATAATTCCTACCCACCCTAACAGCCTCCTCAAGTGGGCTAATGCCACCGCCCTGGGTGAAGTACTGGGCCTCATCAATGACTATGAAGCGCCAGTAATTGGGGCTGGAACCATACCTAGCTAGGATGGTTAAGAGTAGGGTAACGTACATTATTGCTGGGTGGAGGCCAACATCCCTAAGCCTAACACCCACCTGGGCCTTTAACCCACCGTTAAGCCAACTCCCAAGGACTGGGTGAGTCACCCTGGCGAAGAGTAGGTTATTCAAAAGCACGTTAAGCCTCCTCCTAGCACCCCTCAATGCATTAGCCTCATCAGTTGAGTGGAAAAACCTAGGACCCTCCGTGTAGAGCCATGTTAAGGCGTCAAGCGGGTTAGTTAACTCACCAAGGTTCTCAAGGGCAGTTAAAATAACCTCCTCCATTGCCGGCGACATGGCGTTCTCAATACCGTAAACCACGTTAATGGTCCTAGCTAAGGCATCCACGAAGTCATGGGGGTTAATGAATTCAAGAGGGTTAATTGGGTACGGGCCATAGTAGTCTGAGTACCTTTCATAACTCCCAACGTAATCAATGAATAATGCCGGGTAATCACGCCTCTCACTGAAGGCTAACCTAATTAAGGTAGTCTTACCAACACCAGGCCTACCCACAACCAGTACGTGATCCTCATCCTCAATAGCCATATCCAACCATTCACCAAGCCTCATAAACCCCACTAAACTTCCAATACATCCTCCCCCCACACTTCCCAGTCGCAATACAGTTAATCCTCCTCCACTCAAGCTCCATAGCCTCCCTTAAACCAACACTCTTACCCATGGGTAAGGCAGCGGCATGGCGCTAATTAGGCTACCTCAACGCGATTAAGAGGGGTACGCCGCTGGTTAATGAACCCGGTTAACGTGCTCCGCTGGGGTTACCGCAGGGCATCCGGCATGACTACCGCTGGCTTCATGCGCATCCTCATGCTGGTGACCCTGCTGAACCCCATGCTGAACCCACATTAGCGTGGGGTTAAGGATTAGTGCGTAACACCCCCGGCTAAGCCGGGGTTACCCTCTCCATCATTATTAGTAGCCTAGCCAACTCCCTTGGTGTTAAGCCACTGAGTTCCCTTAACTCACCCACGTTGAAGGTGTAGATTACCCTCCTCCCCACCGTAACCTCCGCTGGGTAGTGCCTCCTCAGTAATTCAAGTAGGTGCCTCATTACGGTGGCGTAGGTTGGATTCAACTCAATGCAGTAGCCTAAGTCATTAGCCAACTTAATGACCTCCATAGGCCTCAACGTAACCACAGTACCCTTACCACTCCTCAACTTGTGTAGGAGGACTGCGGCGAAGGCTTCACTTAACTTAACCATGGAGGGGCATTACTGGGTTAACCCCACTAACCCTAATTAGGGTGCCTTAGGTTTTAATCCATGGCCACTGCGCCTGTGGCTAGGGTGCGTACGGTTGATTGGCTTGATAAGATGCTTAACGGTGGGTTACCTAAGGGTACTTGGACAGTGATCACTGGGGGGCCTGGTGTGGGTAAGAGTGTTTTAACAATACTCATTGCTGGGGGTAACCTTAAGACCATGCCCATCATCTACGTAACCACTGAGTCAAGCTTCCGCGACGTGGTTAGGCAGGCTGGGTTATTTGGGTTGGACCTCGGTAATGCGGTAAGCCTCCACGATATCCTCACGGGTAAGGCTAATGCAGGGGAATCAAACATGATAGTCATTGACCTATTCTCCCTATACAGGCAGTACCGTGAATTAATAAGGGGGGAGGGGGGCCGTAAGCCATCTAGGGCGTTGAGTATTGAGGTCCTGAAGAGCGCCGTATCAAGGGCCCTTGAGGAGTTAGGACTCCTTGAGGGGAATGGTAGGATTACGGGTGAGGTACTGGTCATTGTTGACTCAATGACTGCCTTCTGGGCTGATAAGCCAGCATTGGCTAGGGCATTGAGTTATGGGCTTAGGCAAAGCCTATATGGGCCTAACCTAACAGTCATCATGACTAGCCAGTACGCGCCCACGACCGCAATGAGCTTCGGCTTTGGGCTTGAGCATGTGGCTGACGGCATAATACACATGTGGATGGATGACGTGGAGGCCGTTAAGGAGGTTAGGAGGTGGCTAATCATCAAGAAGATGAGGTTAACTAACCATTACAGTAAGGCCGTGAGGTTCAACATTACTGAGAAGGGTATTATACCCCTTGAACCAAGCCTAGGGGAGGTTAACCAGGGGCCTTAGCCCGTGGATTCTAATTAACCTAACTTAGTCAACTGGCTAATGCCCCTCACTGGTGTGGTGAAGGATGCCCTTAATCAACTTGGAATCAAGTATAGTGAAGCCCTCCACGCCTTCTCAACTAAACCAGTGGTGGTTAGGGTTAGTGGTGAATCAGTAATTGGTTCATTAACCCCAGGCCTAACGCCAGTGCAATCCAGTGAACCCTTCGAAACATACGCCTTAACCTACAGTATTAGGACTAGGGGAATCCTCCTAAGCCTCATGGGTCTTAAAGAGGGGGTTAGGTTACTTGGTGGTAGGATTAGGAAGAATCACAGTGTCATTGAGGTTAACTACACTCTCAACAATGGTGGAGGCAGCATCCTAATAGACTTCAGTAGGCTTGAGGAGTACGCTAAGCCCGCTACGGCACTATGGTTAACCACTGGGGCTGGATTCAGGATTATGCGTAGTGACGGTGAATCATTCATAGCCCTCAGGAGGTTCCCAGGGATTGTGAAGCATGGTGACGCCTCCGACGCTGCAGGGGGCTTAACACTACTCCTGCTTGCCGCATCCCTAGACCCAGGCTTCGCGGAGTACCTTGAGGATGCCTTAACTTTAATTGGGGTTAATGATAGTGAGCCCTTCAGGAAGTCATCATTCATGAACCTGAGGATGATTATTAGGGATGTTTTAAGGTTCCTGGAGGATAACGTTACAGTGGATGAGGGGGTCTAAGACCCCTTAACGAGTCATGATCACTAATTAGGAGTGTTAAGCATAACCCAAGTGGATAGGAGGCTTGCGTTAGTCTTCATGGTGAGCCTAATAGCCAGCGTAGCCTACCCGCCTTTAAGCCCACTACTATGGGTTGTGAGCCTACTAACCAGGGATTGGTTCCATTGGCTCAGCCTCCTAATTTACGGTGGTAGGGTTGCACCGAGGAGTGAGGTGAGGGGTGGTAGGCTCATTACTAATGGTGAATCATACTTATTCTACGAGGCTGAGCCACTCATTGACTTATCAACAAGCCATGAGAAGGCCCTGGTGGCGTTATCCAACATGCTTAATAGGTTAAGTGGGGAGGTTGGCTTCTATAGGCTTAACAATAAGCTGTACATTAGGGTTCCTGAGGATTCGAGGGATGAGTTGGTGCTTAGGCAATTCTTCATACTGAGGCAGGTTAAGCCTAATCAGGTTGTTGGCTTAATAACCAGGTTTAACCCCATTAACCTAGCCTGGTTCAGCCTAGTTGGCTTACTCATTAAGTGGCCCCTCAACCTCCCGACAATCGTAATCATTACCGTGGCCGTAATCCTACACTCAAGGCACTTCAGCCTAAACCTTAACCAACACCCAGGCATTGGTGTTGCCTCAAGCGGTGTAGCGTTCACTAGGCTTGATTCAGGCGATAGGTTGGCCATAGCCATGGGTAACGCTGGGAGGGACTTCATCCTAATCCTTAAGCCTAATCCGGGATTCAGGGCTATTGCCACTGAGGAGTATAATCGCTATAGGGAATTAGCCGTAACCAGGGTTAGGGGTAGGTTTGAGCAGGAGGCTGAGCAGTGGCGCATAGTCCTGGATAGGCTTAATAATGGGGAGTTGGGCTTTAGGGCACTCATAATTGGTGACGTTAAGTTACCTGCAAGTAGGGTGGGTAGGGCGTTGAACCACTTGAGTGAACCCAACATTACACTACTCACTAATGATGCCCAGTACATTCCAGTATTCCAGGGGCAGGCGTTGGAGTCGGGGTTAAGTAGGGCTATTGTGGAGGTTGGCGTGGATAGGTTCAGTAACCCAATAACCCTTGACCTAGACGCCCTAGGTAATGCTCATGGGGTTGTTATTGGGCCAAGCGGCCGCGGTAAGACTAAGACCACGATGAGCCTAATCATGAGGATGCCTCAATTAAACTACCTAATCCTAGACCCTGAGGGTGAGTACTGCAGGGTGTTTAAGGATTGGCACTGCGTTAACGCTGATGAAGCCTACATTGACTACCTAGCCCCATTTAACGAGTCACCCTACGTTAAGGCTAATTACATTTACGATTCCTTCAAGCACTCATTCAATGCTGAGGATGAGGCCATCCTAAGCCTCTATGAGGGTGAGTACCCGGGTTTAATTAATGCCCTTGATTGGCTTACCGCTAACTCAAGGTACTCTAGGTACTGGAGGATGATTAGGGGTATGGCGCCGGGCAGTATAATTAGCCTCGAGGGCATGCTTAACGGTAGGGTCATTATTAATTACTCTAGGCTTAGGCAGGAGGATAGGTTAATTAGCCTAATGATGCAGGCGCTGGTTGGGGAGGTCTTTAACGCCTACTTAAATAGGCGTAGTGAGGGGGAGTTGGTTAGGCAGGTTATTATTGCTGATGAGGCTTACCTAATACTTGGCTCCAGGGCTGTTTGGAGCCTCATTAGGGCTGGGAGGAAGCGTGGCCTATCCCTATGGTTCATTACCCAAAGCATCCGTGACGCACCACCAGGGGCATTACAGAACCTCGGCTTCTCAATAATCCTAGCCGGCCCAGACGCCTACATTGATGAGGTTAGGCAGCACTTTGGTTTAAGCCAGGCTGACTACGATTGGCTTAGGCTGGATATTCCACCAAGGCTACTTGGTGGGGAGTGGGCAATGGGGATACTGTACGCGCCGCCAACACCAAGGCACGCCTACATTAGGCTTGAGCCAAGCGCACTAATGTAGGCTAATTAACCTGGGTTTACTTAACCAACATGCCTGAGCCCATTCTTAAGCCGGTTAAGGCTATTGCCCATGGAGTTAGCATTAATGGTGAGGTTGAGGAATTGTTAACTAGGCTTAAGTACGTGGGTAATGGGGTATTCATCCTTAAGGATGAACAGCAGGGTGATTTAATTAACCCAAGCATGATTAATGATGAGTGCCCAGTGGCCAGTGCATTAAGGATTAGGCATGGTGGCGTCATCGTTAGGAGGCCCAGTGACTTGAGGAGTATTGCCCTCAGTAACGTGATTCATGAAGCCTACAGTGGGGTTGTTGGGGAGTGGAATAAAGGCTGGGTTACTAGGGTTAGTTTTAGGTTAAGTAGGATTATTAAGTACAGTGGCCTTGAGTTGAGGGTAGTCCTTGAACCAGACATACTCCTAGGCATTGGGGGTGAGTGGCACTTAATTGAGGTTGAGGCGGGTAAACTGAGGCGTAGTCATGAGGCTCAGTTAGCCTTATACTGGCATCTCCTTAAGGATGAATTCAACATTGTTAAGGCCTGGTTAATAACAATTAACGCAACCATACCTTACTCAACCCGTGACTTAAACAGTATTATTAACGGGGGCTTAGGCTACTTAGCCAGCGTGAGGCGTGTCCTAGACTCATGGGGCAGTAATGGGCCAGGCATGATTATTCAGGGGAAGTGCCCATGCAGGTGGGCTCCATTATGCCCAGTTTGGGGGAGGTATTTGACTGAGGGTTATCTTAAGCCTAATTAACGTAGCGTTAACCATAATGGTGGTGAAGGGTTTAATACTCTCCCTGGCTAGGGATGGGAGGCTGAGGCTTTCAGCAGCCTTGAGGGGTGTGGTTGGGGTTAGGATTGAGGATACTAGGCATGGTGGATTAGTTGTGGTTAGGGGTGGTGAATCAACCCTCATTGGCCTCCTTGAATCATGGCGTATTGGAGTACTCCCAATGTACCCAATCCTCCTCGCCAGGCCCTTTAACCATGAGGTTAACCTAGACGGCACATACGTTTACGACATTAGATCCCCAATCCTACACTACGTCCCAAGGCTAATCCTAGGGAGTGGGGGTGAGCCTAGGTTGAGGAGGGTTAGAGTTAGGGTTAGGGGTCATGGGCTTGGGGTTGGTGATACCCTAAGGGAGACTGTTCTTCAAGTGCTTAACCAACACAGCATACTACCCTCCAGGAGGAGCAGCATCATCCTTAGTGTTGAGGCTATTAGGCTTTGGAGTGGGGGAATTAGAGTATACACTGCCCTATACCCCAAGCACTACCACGTTAAGTACCATGGGGCAGAAGCCTTAATCTAAATAAACCCAGTAAAGCAGACGGCTCAAGCCGTGAAGGGGTGGGTGTTAAACACCTTGATTGGTTTTCTTCTCTAGGATTAGTATTATGGTTAGGCTGTAGCCCTTACTCCTCAAGTGTTCCCAGAGTTCATTGTAATCAATGGGTAGTATTACTGAGTATTGCCTTGAACCAATCTTAGACACACCCCTACCCCTCAGTACCAGCCCACCCTCCAGGTTCCTTAACATGAGTTTAAGCACATCCTCCATACAAACCCACCAGTACAGTACTTAATTAGTGATCTCTAATAGGGATATTGCATGGTGAATCATAAAATCATGCATAGTCAATTCCTAGAAATAGAACGATAATGGTAAACCAATGAGAAAACTGATGCGGGGGGTGGGATTTGAACCCACGCAGGCCTACGCCAACGGGACCTGAACCCGCCCCCTTTGACCATGCTCGGGCACCCCCGCCTTTGCCTTGTTTGCTTCATTGTTTTTAAGCTTTTTCTTAATTAGCACTTACGGTATCTGCTTAAGTGCGTTATCTAAGTCATTTACTATATCCTCCACGTCCTCTAACCCAACTGATAGCCTGAGTAGGCTTTCATCGATACCCAGTTTAGCTTTATACTCCTCAGGTATTGGTTGTGCCGCACTGGTTATTGGGTACATTATTAATGATTCTGGTCCACCAAAGCTTGGGGCTGGTTTAATGATTTTCAGTGAATTAAGGAAGGCACGAACCTCCTCCTTACCCCCCTTCACCTTGAATGACACTATTCCACCGTATAGTCCATTGAACATTCTTGAGGCTAACCCGTGATATGGACTTTGCTTTAGGCCTGGGTAATAAACCTCCTTAATCTTAGAGTGATTACTTAAGTAATCAGCAATGGCCATTGCATTATCACAATGCTTCTTAACCCTTAGGTCCATTGTCTTAATCCCCCTTAACACTAGGTAGGCGTCAAGGGGCTGTATTATTGTACCCAGCCTCCTCCTCCACTGCCACATTTCCTCAATCACACTAGTATTATTAGCTACTATGGCTCCAGCCAGTATATCGTTATGCCCTGAAATGTACTTAGTGGCGCTGTGGATCACTACACTGACCCCATGTTCAATTGGCCTATAGAGTATTGGCGTAGCCATGGTGTTGTCAACAATTAGCAGTGAGTCATTATCCTTAGACACCTTGACTAAGTAATCCACATCAATAACCCTTAGCATTGGGTTAGTTAAGGTCTCAATCACTATGATTGAATTGGGGGCTGATTTAATGGCCTCAGCTAAATCCTCAGTCTCGGGCATGGTGACTATTGTTCTTACACCGAATTTATCAATGTTTAAGGCTAAGCCCAGTGTTGTTCCGTATATTTCAGCGGGGAGGATTAGCCTTGAACCAGACTTAAGTATGCTTATTAAGGCTGTGGAAACCGCAGCCATACCATTATTAGTGGCTAATGCATCAACACCATCCTCAAGCTTAGCCAATATGCGTTCAAGGTACCTGACGGTTGGGTTCTCTTCCCTGGAGTACTTTAAGTCAAACCCCCTATCTGATAAATTAGCTTCAATGATTTGCCTGAAGGGTGTTGACAAGTATATTGGTGGTACTACTGATCCATACTCATCAACATGGTCATGCCCATGAATTGAATCAGTTGCCTTACCCATTACTTAACCCTTAAAGGGCCTTTATAAAAATACTTCACCCAAGGACCAGATCACTAATGCCTTAACTTAAGCCTTCCCAGTTCCCCCTAGTTCATACTTTGCCTGAACCTGCCTAACTGGCCTGCTCCTATTCATGAACCATAATGCCAGTTTACTCAGCATTTCATTAACCTTATCTGGCATTTCACCGGCTAGGTTAGCCCTCTCCCTTGGGTCCTTGGTTAGGTTGTATAATTCATGGTTGCCGTCAGGCCTGTAGATTAGGCTCCATTCACCATCCCTAATACACCTATCCACAGCCTCATGATACCCCATTATTGCGTATGCCCTATGCCTACTAGCCGAGCCGTTTAGAATGCTTGCGAAACTCCTACCGGCAAGTGGGTAAGTGTAGGTTTCAGGTAGACCTAGGAGTTCAATTAATGTTGGTAGTACGTCTGGGAATTGCACAATGGCGTCAGTAACAAGGTGCCTACCGTTAGGTAGCCTAACCATGAATGGGACCTTAAGTAGCTCACTGTATAGCCTATCCCCACCCTTAAGGAACTTACCGTGATCAGCCAATGGATGCCCGTGGTCAGCTAGGAGTATTATTATTGACTGTTCAAGTAGGCCAAGATCCCTCAAGGCATTGTAGAATTCACCGAAGTAGTGGTCAACGTAGGATACTTCACCGGCGTAGAGACCCCTAATGTAGTTAATCTGCCCTTGGCTATACCACTTACCGGCATCACCACCCATGGGCATTATTAACCTAGGCCCCTTGTAACTGGGGTCAGTGTACTTGTCAAACCTTGGTGGTGGGAACCATGGTTCATGTGGGTCAAAGCTATCCACCCAAAGCATGAACCTACCAGTCCTCCTATAGGCATCCCTAACCCAATTAACCGCAGTGTTAAACACCCTAGCCGCGAACCAATCACCCTCACTCCTCCAATCATCAATGTTAGCTAGGAATTGGGCCACAAGCTCAGCATAGCTTCTAGAACCAACATAGTTGCTGTAGTAGTCCTTAGTCACGTAATCCTCAACACGCCTATTAACCGGTGGTGGAATACCGTAAGTATCATACTCCTGACCCCTAATGAAGAACCAAGTGTTGAAGCCCTTAGTGTAATTCATACTAGGCTTAAACAAGTGGTACGTGTCCGAGATTAAGCCAGTAAAGTACCCTAAACCCCTAAGGAGCTCGGGCATCGTGTATGAGTCTGGGTGCATTGGTGACCATGGGTGGTATGGTAGCGTGAACTGACCAGTCAACAACTCCTCCCTAACAGGAATAGTGGGTAAACCAGATGGGTAAGCGTTAGTGAAGACCACGCTCTCGGAAGCCAACCTATCAAGGTTAGGAGTATCAGGTGGAGGGACATTATCAAAAACCCTAGGCCAACCGTAAAGCCCCCTATAGAAGCCAACGTGATCCTGCCTAAGACTATCCAAAACAACAACCACAACATTCAAATCAGGCACAGTCATAAATGCTAAACCTCAGAGTGTGTTTAATAAACATGATCCCTACCTTAGACGTGCTTTAGTTGTTCTATACTTAGCTAGGCTTGGTTTTTGAGGAAGACTATTAAAGGGTTACTGAACTTGTTAGGGAGTTTAATGCTAAAGTTGCAGTAAGTGAGTTCCCTTATAAGGCTAAGGAAGTAAGGGTAATCAGCTTAGGTATAGGATTCACCAATGGAGTGTTGTTAAATTTCTTAGTATGTTAAATATCCACATCTACGGTAGTTGATATAGAGTTAATTAAACTTTACCTTGGTTTATCATAGGGAAATCAGTATTAGGAATAATACTAATGAAACACCTATTGATATTGAGTATTGAATTAGTACTGGTCTCATGAAGTTGGTGGGTAATTGAATCTTACTTAACCTGCTTACGAGCAGTACCGTGGTTAGCAATGTTCCATCAACCATGGGGAACACTGTCAATATCAATAGGTAGAACATTTGAACCACGGATTGAAGTGGGTGAACTAGGCCTAATTCACCTACACTAATCATGTTGTAGGACATCCATCCAATGCCGGCGTAGGGTATGTAAGCTATCACTAATGCAATTAAACCGTTTATTAACCTGATTAGGAATGGCATTGATGCTGCAGCCGCTGCTTCACTACTAAGCATTGATAAGTAACTACTGGGTAGTACCAGTGAGTAACCAAGCATGTATGAGCCCACTAAGGCAAGTAGCGTTGATAATAGGAGGTAGAGCCTAAGGGACCCATACCACCTCAGTATGATTAGCCTCTGCTGAGCCATAAAAGGACCCTTAACGAACCTCCACTAATTCAACCTTCCTAAGCCTACCAATAGTCCTATGCATCACGTAACCGCATTGCCTGCAGGTTAACTTAAGGGTAACCTTCTTGGTAACCTTATAGAACGTCTTCTGCTTAGGCTTCCTTGATGAACCATAACCCAGTAACTTCCTCTCATACCTCCTCTGACCCTCTGAGAGGGTCCTCCTCTTACCTGTAGTGTATTGTGTAACCGTATGCTCCGTGTACGTCTTGCATCTTGGGCAATACGTCCTAATGACTCTAGGTATCTTCATGCTAATAGGTGGGTTCACAGGCCATTTTAAACTTTTCCAGGGCCTAATGATTCAAGAATCCTCCTCCTGGTTTCCTCACTTACGTTTAATTGGCCTAGGGCCACTTTAAGCATAAGCCTATACCTCCACATTCTATCATCCGGCGAGTACTTGGGTGGGTGGGGGGTTGTTAATTGACCACCGCAGTAGGGGCACTTATCCTTCCTTAAAGTGTACCTACCGCACCTGGTGCACTTCATGATCACTGACCTAACCATTATTAACCCCTTCACTGGCTCCTTGAGACTGAGGCCTCACCGCCATTAGCCTTAGCTTCATTAATGAGTAGGCTACTTATCTTCTCGAAGGCCTCCTCAACATGCCTTGGATTATTCCCAGTAACCTCAATCCTGTACCTTGGTGGACCTATGACGTATATTTTAGCCTCAACGCCCAGTTTCCTAGCTTCCTCAACTGCGTTATCGAGGATTTTCCTAATGTACTCAATTCCATTGGGCCTTAGGTTTATCATCCTTAACACACCCACTATCGTTACCTTAGGTCTTTCAATCCTCTCATTAGCCACCTTAACTATCTCATCAATTAACTCCCTCCTAATACCCAACTTAACGAGGGGGTCAACATTACCCTTAGCCGCATCCTCAAAGGCTGAGTATAAGTCACCGTAGTACTCCATGATGCTCCACCCAGCCTCCTCCATTAGCTTACCCACGCTTACACCCATCTTCTGGGCTATTATCTCCATTAGCTTAATAGCCTTTAGGTTCCTCTTCCACGTATTGAACTTCCTCTCCCTCTCCTCATCCCTAACCCTCCTTAATGATAAGTCTATTAAGCCCCTTCTTGGGTCAACCCTTATAACCTTGAAGACCGCCTTAGACCCCACCTTCAAGTAATCCCTAATGTTCCTGAACCAGGATTGAAGAACCTCATTAATTGGTACGTAAGCCTCCACTCCCCCATACTCATCAAGGGTTATGTAGGCTCCATGCTCCTCAATACTCTTAACAGTACCAACCACCAACTCACCAACTTCAGGGTACTGCCTCCTATATAACCTAACCATGGGTATCTGAGCGCTCTTTTTACCAGCACTACTCATATGCAGCTCAACAATAGCCTATTTAAAAAACTAAGGGTAATAAACCATGTAGATTAAGTCGGCTTTAAGCGTTGGTGAACTGTAAGTTAAGTTAAACCCCCTCCTTAATTTAGGGGGGAGTAGGTGTATGAAGATTTCCCTAAGCCTAGGTGGATTACTGAGCAGTAATGCGGCGTTAGCCACTATTGATGCACGCTCTAATTCACTTATCTTATTCATGAACCTTGAATCATCAATATGAGGCACTATAATTAACCTACGCCTCAGTAATCCGCTAATACTGTTCAATTCGCTTAATGGTACTATAAGCCTCACATTATTCTTAACCAGGAATGAGACTAATTCAGGGTAATTATGGAGCTCCCCTGCTTGACCCTTGGGAAGCATAATAGCCTTAACGCACTCACCCTCATTAATTAAGTTAAATATGAATTGAGGCATTAACACAACTAAGTACTCTCGCCCATCACCACACTGAACGTTAATAGGTGACCCAAGGGTTAGGTTAATGATGGCCATAACTTATTATTAATGATCACGGTAATAAAGGTTTCCAACAGATGCAAAGGGGCGGGTTTACCGGGCGGGGCTATCCCCATAGTGCACTAGGCCTAATAAGCCTTTCCACTTGTTGAATTACTCCGCAAGTGCATGCGTAGGGACTGTTAATTAACCCTACTATTCCTGCGCCTACCTGCTCGTTCCTTTAACTTAAGCCACCATTTCGCTAAAACATCTCTATAATCCATGATTACTATTGGGGCTAGCATGACTATTAGGGCTACGGCCATTTTAATATACAAATGCTCCTTCAGTAAGGTTGGCACCATAGAAACCCTGGTTCACAGGTAGTAAATTAATTTTATTGAAAATTAACTTAAGATTAAACCGTTAATAAAGCCCCCACCAGGGCTACTGTACCAACAATCACTATGAAGACACCGACTATTATGATAACTACGTCTACGGCTATGTTCCAGTACTTCCCTTGGTGAAGTTCAAGTAGTAGTGTCCTTAACCCATTCATTGCATGGTATGTAGCGGCGTAGAGTAGTATGAATATTGCAATCATGTATCCTATATTCATTAATTGCTCATAGACGCCATGGGGCCCAGCCCACTCTATTGACGCCTCGTAACTAGGCCACCTGAAGGCTAAATGTATACCAACAACCACGACTAGTATTAGCCCAGTTATGTAGTGCCACTTCATTAAGGTTGACTTAGCCACCATGCCCATCACCCTATGAACGCTACGTATGACGCTAAGGCTATGAAAATCACCACAACGATTATGATTAAGTACTTGTAGATTACCTGAGGCTTCTTCATTGGTGACGGTACCATTGGGTATGTACGCCTTTCAGGCTTAGGTAACCCCAATCCGAAGTACTGCATTAGTATTAACCTAACACCGTTAGCTCCATGAATGGCCACTAGTAGCGCCACAAGGTACTCTATTATTGCACCGAAGTGTACATTACCTATTACCTGAGGCCCCTCAATTAATCCTATAATCCTCTCCCAGGTTAATGGTGTTGGATGACCAAAGTTTAGTGCCGTTGATATAACTAACGTATGCCCTATTAAGTATAATGCCAGTAAGGCGCCACTAACCTTCTGGAATATTAGTAACCATTCATCAAGCCCCTTAAACCATAGGGACCATTTGGGTGGATTCCTCTTAGTGGATAGTTTCTCAGCCACTTAGGTCACCTGGCTGGTGGTTTACCGGTTAATAATGATTTCTTCAATAGGTTTATTGCGAGCGCTGGGTCAACACCCTTGGGGCAAACCTTACTGCACGTTCCACTGTAGTGGCATGACCAAACTCCATTATCTGAATCAACTATCTTAAGCCTAAGCACGTAACCCTCATCCCTATTATCGGCACTCCACCTGTATGCAGCCGCCAATGCCTGGGGCCCGAGGTAATTCTTGTTTAGGAAGACCATGGGGCATGCGGCGTAGCATGCACCACACTTAATGCAGTATGAGAATTCAAGGTAATTCAATAATTGCTCCTCGGTTTGAGGATAGTAGGTGTCTAATTGCTCAAACTGCTCCTTCTCATCCTTCCTAATTAACCATGGATCCACTGCCTTATGCTTCTCGAAGAAGTCATCCATATCAGTAACAAGGTCCTTAATGGGCTTAAGGTTGCTTAACGGCTCCACTGTTATTACATCAGTACCTAATTCAAATGGCTTAGTCTCGCAGGCTAACCGTGGAGTACCATTAATTATCATTGCACAGGAACCGCATGTACCCATCCTACAACTATACCTAACGGCTAAGGTTGCATCCTGGGTTGCCTTAATCTTAAGTAATGCGTCAAGAACCGTTTGCCTATTAGTAACTTCAACCTTATACTCACTTAACCTATAACCACCAGTCTTAGGGTCATAGCGCTTAACTTTAAATGTGAAAGTCCTCCTCTTTATCTCAACTTTAATGTCGGCCTTAGCTGAGGACATATAATTGATCAGGTATGGATTAGTAACTGATTTTTAAAGCTTATCGACTGCTTAACATTTGAATATACTACTATGTAATGTATGGAACTTTATATACATAACTCTTTTCATACATTAAACTAATCATATTAAAACATGCTAAATAAAATACTGATTAAGGAGCAATACTCATGACCTTAAGCACTTCAGTTAAATGTTGTGGCAAATAATAAGTGCGTTTAATCGCATTACGACAAGATTAATCATTTAATGAACAGGAAGGATTAATTAACCATCATTACTGGTGGGTAAAACTATGTCTGAGAACGTGGTATATCTCCTTAATGGGCTAGGATCATGTATGCTGCCTTGCGGAGGCATAATACGGCTGAATCCGATGAACATAGATGAAGCTAAAAGCATGGTGCAGAATAAGAAAGTAGTTAGTTATGTTGAAAGGCAGGATACTGCTCAAGCACTCTCAACACTGCTTGGCATTAATGTACCCATTAACAGTGGTCAATTAATAGCGAATGATATAAGCATGGGTATTCTACTACACATTAATGGGCAAGTGGATGAGAATCAGTTGAATAAACCTGATGAGCTACTGAAGCTTATTGATAAGGGAGTTATTAAATTATATAGGGTTCTCATAGACCCATACCCATGTTAATACGCTTAAACGCCCAATGTAAATTAAAATACTTAATCCTTTTCCCATGAACCCTAGCTTCAAGTTAATTAAACATTTCACGCTACTTTAATTAATAGGAAACCATTAAGCCTTCATATTTTATAACTAAACAAGTATTATTAAGAAGTCTTTAAGGAGTGGGACACTGTATGAGCATGAAAAAGGTAGTTATCGTAACTGGGGCTGCCCGTGGAATTGGTAATGCAACTGCAAGACTCTTCGCGGAGGAGGGTTATAGTGTGGTTGCGCTAGATGTTATTGAGGGTGAGGTAGATAAGTCTGCAGTAGATTTCATTAAATGTGATGTATCAAGGGAGGAGGAAGTCATGAATGCGGTGAATTATACGGTTAACAAGTACGGTAAGATCGACGTGTTAGTGAATAATGCTGGTGTACTGCTTGTTAAACCAATAGAGGAAATCACTTGGGATGAATTCATGAGGGTCGTGAGTATTAATCTCGGCGGAACATTCTTAATGATAAAGCATGTTGCCCCAATCATGAAGAGAAACAAAAGTGGCGTGATAGTTAATGTAGCATCAATATCAGGGCATGTTGGGCAAGTATGGCACTCAATCTATAGTGCAACTAAGGGGGCTATAATAGCCTTAACAAGGGCACTTGCATGGGAACTAGCCCCATATAACATAAGGGTGGTATCAATTAGTCCAGGTAATGTTGATACTGAAATGATGAGGAAAGATATTAATGTTGAAGCGCAGAGACTAGGCTTAAGCTATGATGAGACTAGAAGAAGGAGAGACCAGGATCAAGCGTTAGGTAGGGTGGCTATTCCAAGGGAGATAGCTGAGGTAATATACTTTCTAGCCAGTGAAAAAGCATCATTCATAACGGGAACAGATACATTAGTTGATGGTGGTTTAACAGCTAGGTAAATCAATAGTTAAGGCCGCATGAAATAAGTTAAAATACGCAGACTATTATCATCTTTAACCATAAGAATTCAGCTTTCATTGTAGCTGGTAGTCGCTTCGCCTCATTACCCCTTAATTAACAGTATTAAGATTAATAAGCCACACTACATTAAAGAATAGAAACAATTAAACGACGAATAGTTACGCAAATTAAAGCTACTGGTGAATAGAAGCAATGACCAGTGTAATCCTTTTAAAGCTCTGGTTCGATATCGAATTAGATGCTGAATGAAAAAGCAATGAACGCATTATTAAGCGTGTTTAAAATTAACAGTAGCACATTAATTGATGCAATAAGTGGTTACAGTCATGTTGATGAGTTGCTAAGAATGAGACTCAGGGGCAAGAGGTTATGGGGTACATTATCACCTGAGAAGAGACCAATACTCTACGTATTAATCAAACTTCTCAAACCTAAAATAGCCGTAGAGACGGGCGTGGGGGCGGGCGTATCTACTACGGTTATCTTAAGTGCCCTCAATGAGCTAAATGATGGTTTCCTCTACTCTATTGAAGTGAGTAGGTACTATGATGAAAACAAGCCGGTGGGTTTCATTATTCCTGAAGAACTAAAGGGTAGGTGGGTACTCCTAATAGGTAGTTCAAGGGAACTGCTTGAGAAAACGTTGACTCGATTGGGTAGTCTTCAATTCTTCCTACACGATAGTGACCATAGTTACGATAATGTGTTATTTGAGCTTGAAACGGTCTGGAGGTTCATGGAGCGTGGGGTCATATTGATTGATAACTACAGGTTCAGTAATGCTGCAGTATTGTTCGCCAAGAAGGTTAAGGTGCCTTTACTTGAATTAAGTAGTGAAGCCGGTGGGTTAGCAATGATGCTTAAGGCTTAATTCCCCTAAAAGCCCATTACCTTAATACGCTTAAATCCCCACTCCTAGGAGGGGTCATTTATTTATCTTCTCCCACACTAGTTCCTTAGTCCACAGGTTCCTAACCATAGCGTACATCAGTATGAACTGCTGGGTTACCCAAGCCCTGAAGGATGGCCAAGCCAATAAAACTACACCTAATGCAACCAGCGCATACGCCCATAGGTTACCTGAGGCTAGTAGCAGGATTGCACCAATGGGGAGTAGCCATGGGTTCACTAGGTGAATGTAGGCCTCAGTGTAGTAGACTGGCCTATAACTGCTTGGTTTAGGTAACTTAATTGACTTCATGAAACTCTGCAGTAGGTGTTGAGCCCTCCTAATCCTCCACCTACCGTATCCATTACTTGGAACATACTCAACGCACACCACATCCCGTGGAATTATAGCCCTAAGTCCCATTGAAGCAACCTTAACTCCGGTGTAGGAGTCATCGGCACCAATATCTGTTGGGAACCCTCCAATACTCCTAATTACGCTTCCCTTAACGGCCAGTAATTCACCGTGGAAAACTACTGAAGAATGTACCTTACTCTCCCCAACCCTTAAGGCGTTGTAAAGCCTCCTATACGCGTCCTCAGTTAACCCACCACCCCTAGGTGTTTTTATACATGAGACTAAACCCACTTGCTCATTAGCAAGCCACTTAACGGCGTTAAGTAATGATCCCTTAACCCACAGTGAGTCAGCATCAGTCGTAACTATAATGCTACCCAATGCTGACTCCAACGCCTTATTTAATGCATGCCCCTTACCCAACCTGGGGCCCTTAATGTAATTTAAGTTAACTCCCCTATGGTTACTTAACCATTCCTCAACCTTGGCTTGAGTATTATCATTACTTGAATCCGATATTATTACTTGAATCTTACCTAGAGGGTAACCCTGCTCAACAATATTATCCAGTTTCCCAATTATCATGCCCTCCTCATTATACGTGGGTATTATAATGGATACAGTAGGTAACTCCTCCTCATTAATGTTAACGGGGCCGATTACCCATGGTTTCCTGGCGTAAGTCAGAATAATGAAGTAGTAGAGTAATGGTACTGTAACATGAATGAGCACTAGGGATAACCCTATGTAGAATAATTGAGTCAGCATATGCTTGATGAGAATGAGTAAACTGAGTATGCAGTAATAGTGAACATTACCATGGCCACAAGTAATAGTAGTAGCGATAGTGAATCAACCCTATTTAACCTAATGATCCTGTAGGCCGAATATACGAGCATCCCAGTGGCTATGGTGGATATTGTCACGGAATAACCATACGTTGGCCCACACTCAGACCTAACAATGGAGACGCTTATTCCAGTAGGCGCAACAAGGTTCCATAAGCCGAACATAAATATAACAGAAACAATAGCCAGAATCACAGCTAACACAAACCACTCCTTACTCAAGTTAAGCTCCGAACCACGGGACACAGGATCCGCGAATATGCTGGTTTAAAAGCATTATCATTAACACCCCCTCCAGGGTGCTTCATTATTAAGGTAAATTTTTAAAATTGCCAAACCAGACAGCACTTGGGCCGGGGTGGCCGAGCCTGGTCCAAGGCGCGGGCCTTGAGAGCCCGTCCCCGCAAGGGGGCCCGGGTTCAAATCCCGGCCCCGGCGCCAGTTAAGTGCTTCATGCCCCTACCCTCATGCATTGACAATGGAGGTGCTTCAATAGTTGAATTCTAAGTGAGTATTGTTAAATAATAGTGGTGCTTGGTGGACGTATGGAGATTAGGGAGGCTCAGGAATTAATCAGGAGGATTTACTTTGAGAAGGATTCCAGGAGGGGGCTTTATCAAACCTTCACGTGGCTTGTTGAGGAGGTGGGGGAGTTGGCTGATTCACTGTTGAAGGGTGATGATGAGGCGAAGATGGAGGAGATAGCCGACGTGTTTGCTTGGTTACTGTCAGTGGCTAATTTGCTTAACATTGATGTTGAGGAGTCCTTTAAACGCAAGTACGTTACTAGTGGGAGTCCCCCATAGATTCCTGAACAAGTTCACTAATGTCTATAATCCTACCTTTGAATCCACGTACCCTCGCAGCATCATTAAGCATTGCGTTACAAAATGGACACATTGTGACAATCGTCCCAGCCCCGGTTTCGGTTAATTGGCTTAACCTAACACCACTTATCCTAGTCTTCTCAGGTACATCATACCAGTAATTAGCCCCGCCTGCCCCGCAGCAGAATGTACCCTCACCACTGTTCCTAGGTTCCTTAAGCACCCCCACTGAAGTGGCTATTATCCTTTGGGGCTTAGTGGACTTACTGTACCTAGCTAGGTAGCATGGGTCGTGAATAGTTAATGCTTCCCCAGTCTGCCTAACCTTCACAAGCCCCTTCTTAATTAAGTCAGCTATGAATTGCGTATGATGCTGAACAACCACGCCCTTCATGTAGTCATCTAACCTAGGGTACTCGTTCATGAAGGTGTTGTAGCCATGGGGACATATTGTCACTATACTCTTAACGCCGTACTTTTTAAAAACTTCAATGTTACTTAAAGCGACCTCTTGGAACCTACCCTCATCCCCAAGCCTCCTTAATGGGTCACCGCAGCAGGTTTCTTCATCACCAAGCACCGCAATATCGTTAATTAAGCCAGCCGCCTTAATAATGCCTATAAATGCCTTAACAATCTCCCTAGCCCTAGCGTCAAAACTACCCATGCATCCAACCCAGAGCAGGTGCTTGAAGCTTGGATTCTCCTTAACAGTTTTAACACCCAATTCCCTCAACCACTCATGCCTACCGTAATTGCTAGCCCCCATTGAGTTACCGTACTGGGTAATGTTAAGTATTAGAGTTGACTTCTTCTGGTCAAGCCTACTTAATTCAACAAGTCTCCTCCTCACATCTATTATTAAGTCAATGTGCCTAACCCCAATTGGGCAATTGTAGACGCATGCACCGCAGGTTGTGCATGACCAAGCCTCATCATCAATAATGACTTTAAATAAGTCAGCATTAAGGCCTTCAGTATCCTTAATGTACTTAAGCTTCCTAATGAACATCCTCGGGGATAGTGGCCTACCCACTAATGTTGCTGGGCAAGCCTCCTCACATGCGCCAATCTCTACACATGCGTCAAGACTGCGTAACTCATAGTCAGTGAAGTCGCTTAATTTCTCTGCACCGGCTTTAACCTGGGACGCATCAACCTTGCCCTCTAGCACATCCTTAAGGTTAAAGGCCTCTCTAAGGCTAGGTAAGTCTAAGTCCAGGTTTAGGTAGAGGTTAACCTCAGGTTTAACATAGTATGCTGCTATTAGTGCGTAATCAATAATGGATAAGGCTAACTTAACCTCAATGTAGGTAATACTGGTGAATAGGGATAAGGCAAGCGTTGATGCTGTTAACGTTATTACAATTATTAGTATTGACTGAAGTGCAATAGACCTATGCTTCACGGTCTCCTCGATATTTAACTCACCGTAAACCCTGAATGACCTAGCGAGAACCTTAAGTCTCCAGGCAAGCGCCATGATTAAGCCTAAGAGTAGTGGTAGTGATATGGTGAACATTACGTAGTGGGCTATTTGGTTTCCGTAAACCAGTGGGTAAATTAGCGTGAATATTATTGATAATGAGACACCGAGTAGTATTGATAAGTGCATTAAGTGCACTGTACCTTTACGGTAACTTGAAGCTTCATACCTAATGAATTTAATTAACCTAGCTGCATTTAAACCTAAGCCACCGCGTTTAGCTTCAGAGTATAGCCTATAAACAATGATGAGTATTATCAGTATGTTAACTAGGTAAAGCACGTAGCCAATCACTTCATTACTGGGGATTAACCTGAACAACGCCACATGCAACACCCTTTATAATGAGCAAGTTAAGCAGTTGCCCTTTTAAGTAATTCAACTTTAGAAGGGAGTGAAGCTAGCACCCTTTAAGATGTGGCGCCGTCTACTCAATGTTCTTATTAACTATACTTGGTATTGGACAGAGAGGGTCGTCACCGTAAATATCACCAGTAAGGTAGTATGCCCTTGCCCTGTCCCCACCCTTACAATACTTCTTAAATGAACAAGTGGAGCACTTCACTCCCCTTAAGTATTTCTCAGTGTTTATGAATAGGTCTAGGTTTGATTCACTTAGTATTTCAGCTAGTTTCCTCTCCCTAACATTCCCAAGCTTTACGAAGTCTATGAATTGGCATGGGTAAACGTCACCGTTCGGGTATATTGATATTATCTTCCTACCACAGCCCCCTGTTGATTCCACGAAACTGAGGTAATTACCTAATTCCTCCTCGTCCTTAGCCATTTTCAACGCTATGTATATTCCATCGAATGAACCCAGGGTTGTCTCAATCTCAATCCTGCCTGAGTAGTCCTTGGCGTACTTTATTAAATCATCCATGAATTTAACGTATTGAGATGGCTTATACCACCAGTCCCTACTTAACTGTTGGGCCCTACCTGATGCTGACAGGTGGTAGAATGTTATTCTCTTAACGCCCAGCGACATGGCGAATTCGATGTATGATGGTACTTCACTAATGTTCATTGAGGTTAAAGTGAACCTTAAACCAACATCCAACCCCGCATCAATAGCGTTCCTTATGCCGAGGACAGCCTTAGCAAAGGCCCCCTTAACACCCCTAAATTCATCATGGAATTCACTGTTTATTGAATCCAGTGAAACACCTACGTATGAGAAGCCGGCTTCAGCAAGCCTAGAGGCCGTTTCCCTGGTTATTAATGTTCCATTGGTGGATAAGGCAATCCTAATGCCCTTATCCCTAGCGTAATGGGCTAGTTTAAACAAGTCATCCCTCATTAATGGTTCACCCCCCGTGAATAGTATTAATGGTACCTTTAATTCACTGAATTGCTCTATTAAATTAATCGCCTCCTCCGTGGTTAACTCATTCTCGTCAGGGTTCCCAGCATTTATGTAGCAGTGTAGGCACTTTAAATTGCATCTCCTGGTTATGTTCCATGAGACAACCGGCCTAATTGGGCTTGAGAAGTCACTATGATGACTAACCCCAAATCTACCCTTAATTTTAACGGACACTGTTCCCGTGCCTGCAACCATGACGCTTACAGGTATCATTTGCGGAGTTAACGGGGATGCTTAATTTATAAAAGTTGGGGGTTTTAAGGGGGTGGAGAACCTCGCCCTTAAGGGTGGGGATGGATGGCCCGTTTGTAGAAATGTTTTAAAGCCAAAACACGCATTTTTCCTTAATGCCCACCGTGGGGTTTAGGTTTAGGGCTTATGTGGAGCCTTCGGTGTTGAGGGCGTTGAAAGCCTAATTGCAGTTGGCGTGTGAGTTGTACAATACCCTACGGTGGGTGGATGCATATTTTTACCATAGGGGATGGGAAAGGTCTAACCCTAACGGAGCTTAGGCAATTAGCCCTAGACTTGAGGAAGCAAGATGAGCAGTACCAGCAGTTGTACTCACAGATGGTGCAGCAGATTGCAGACCGTTTTCATAGGCTAGGCAGCGCTTTTTTGAGGGGTATCACGTTTCCCCAGGGAGAGGAAGCTGCACAAGTACTACAGTTTAGTGTATCCGCAGAATGGTTGGAAAATATTGAAAATAAGGGAGATAAGGACTAAGAGTAGGAGGAACAGGAAGAGACTGGCCATTTTGAAGTTGTCAAACCTAGGGGAGTTCAAGGTAATTATTCACAGGTACTTCCCCCTTGACAAGGTCAAGCGTGTAGTGGTGAAGCTGACGAGGAGTGAAAGATTGTACATATCATTCATGGTTGAGGATTATGATTTTCCTAAACTACCGAGGATTGGTAAAGTTAATGCTATTGATATTGGGGTAGAGAAGCTTCTAACTACAAGTGATGGGCAGTTTTTCCCTAACCTGAGGCCATATGAGGGGGCATTGAGAAAACTAAGGAAACTACATAGGCAACTTTCAAGGAAGAGGTTTCCATCCCATAATTGGTTCAAGGCTAAGATACGTTTGGCAAGAGCATACGAGTACTTGAAGAATTTAAGGGGGGACTCGTACATGAAGTTGGGTAAGTGGTTTGCGGAGAATTACGACGTAGTGGTAATGGAGGATATGCACGTTAAGCAACTCGTAGGCAAGTCTAACAGAAAGTTAAGGCAAAGACTGTTGGACGTGGCGTTTTATGAAATGAGAGAGACCATCAAATACCAGATGGAGAAATACGGGAAGAAAGTGATGTTGGTTAACCCGAGAAACACATCGAGAACCTGCGCCAAATGCGGGTTCGTTAAGGAAGACTTAACACTGAAGGATAGGGTATTTAAATGCCCAAGATGCGGCTGGACTGCGGACAGGGACTATAATGCTACGCTAAATTTGCTTAAACACGCGGGGTGGAA
>NZ_JAGDXD010000041.1 GCF_023256255.1 Caldivirga sp.
AATATGGAAGTACGAAGCAACACACTGCTGCAAAGCAGTTATATTGGCTGGAGGTGTAAATTCTGGAGTTAGCCCTAAGTATGAGGCGAACTGAGGATACTCAGTCCATAATGAACCATTAGCAATTAATTGCGCCAATGGAGGAACATCAGGTGGCGGTGCCATTACTCCAAGATCCAAGTATTCTCTTGGTGTTCCAGCCCACACCATCCATTGGCCACCATTCTCATGAGCATCCATTATAGTGTAGAAAGCGGTAGCTGAATATTTACCTATACAATCTATTATCCAGTATGGATCAAAATATGCCTTAGCGTACGGTCCTCCATATGGACCATATACCATTGGCACTATCGGCACGTAATAGTAATACCATGCGAATAAAACCTTTGTTAATTCTTCATATAATTTACTTCCTGGTGTTGAAACATCATATGTGCTAAACCAGTTCGTTAGGTTAATGTACCCGAATGTTGAGTTTACGCAAGTTACAATAGTACCATTAAGGTAAGGTGGAGTACTATTATACATTGAAGGAACAGTAACTGTTACTGGTGAACATGACCAACCCACAACCTTACCATTAGAAATTACTGGCCAGGCGAAGGGCCAGGCCCTACTTAAATTAAATACCTCAGTAACCCAGAATTGACTGCTTAAGTATGTCCACGCTGTTAGGTAACTATGTGGAATGTATGCAGGACCCTGTACCATGCCACCTTCGAATTCCCCATGAGGATATATGGTACCAAACCATGTGCTTAAATCCATACTTAGCAACTTTGTTGGTATTCCAAATGCTGACCACTCTTCGGCAACAACCTGACCTTGGGTTACAAAACTAGTCCATGCACTTGGTGCCGTTATTGTCAAAGTTAACTGTGTACCATTGGGTAAATACCATTGACCATTCTTATACGTTAAACCAGCTGACTTAAGAAGCTCAGCGGCCTTAGTTAAGTTAAATTCACATGGTATATAGTATTTAGCTACTGATTTAGGAAATGTTGATATTATATTGGGTGTTACTGGTTCAGGATATGGTTTAGGTATGCTTGGTACCCATGCTAATGCCACTTGCGTAAAATTAATAGCATCGCATAATGCTTGCCTAACAGCAGGTATATTAAGTGGATAAACATATGGATTAAGGGTTATACCTTCATCTACAAACCCAGGATAGAAGTAAAGCCCAATTCCAGGCGTCTTATTTAGTACAAGCATTTGTTGCCATGAGAATCCAGTTCCGCCAAAGTATCCCCTGGCTTCCCCTGATTCTATCATGGCCATGCCAACAGATGATCCACCAGGAACAAATTTAACTGTCATTAAAGGATCGTAATAATTCCATGTTGCCCAAGGTAATACTTTAAGCCATGTGGCTAATAATGGTTTACCATCAAAGTATAAAGGTTCCAGCATATTATTAACAAAATTGGTGCCTACTGAAGTCATGACATATGGTCCTAGTCCCCAATATGGTGCAACAAATCTCGTTACATTATTTTGACCAAACAACATAGCCTGTGTTGTGTTCATGGTCTTCAAGGCTTCAACAGCCCATCTCCATACTGGATAAGGAGTTGGTACCCAACTTGTCATGACCCAGTATGGTATGAATGGTGACCATTTTTGGAATAGGAATTGTATTGTGTAATTGTTCAGTACCTTAATATCCTCATCTACGAGTGATTGATTTATGTCTGGTACATACCAACCGAATGCCTTCATACCGATGTAGAAGTATGCGTATACATCCCATGCTGTGAAGGGGGCTAGGATAACAGTACCATTAAACCAGTAAAAGCCAGGTCTAATATAGATTGTTAAGATACCTGAACCATTTGGTAAAACCTGAACAGTCCAATTCTCAGCCAAAATAGGGTAAGGCTGGTAAGTGAAGACGCTCCAGTAAGCTAAGGGTGGAAACGATGTAGTCCACCATATTTGGTTACCTGGTGCATATACATTCCATATTGGTGTACCAGGAACATACATTAAACTACCCCATATCGGTACTATAAACTGTGGCTTTTGCTGTGCGTGAACCATCATGGATGCGTAGAGTATTGTTACTGCAACCACTATTGTAGCCACGGCTAGTATTCTGCTCACATTGAGTTTAGGCATAGTTATTAAGTCTTTTATGATTAATAACTTTTGTTGCAATATGGGTAGTTAAACATGTTTCAAAGCATTAGGCGTTTAAATTGCTACAGATTTAATGAGTACTCTTTAACATGTTTACCCCCTTATGATGATCCTCCCCACAGGTTAATGACCCTACTTATCCCCCTTCTCAACGTGTATCCATCCGCTAAGTAACCAATCACGTATGATCCTAGTATAACATCACTCGACTCGATGTAGTCTGAGTAGCGTGGATTAGTGTTTGCATTATTTACCCTGAAAATGTTGCCACCACTATTATCCATTATGCCTAATTCAGAATTATGCTCAATGACGTTTATTAGGAATTGATTCCACATTGATCCACCATTAGGCATTGCCCCATTCTCATCAAGCACAATACCCTTTTCATTACCATAAATATGTTGAATGAAGAAAGTGTTGGCCTGCACTCCAAGTGGTGTCTTATCATTACCTATAGTGGCTAATCCCACCTTATTAAACGTCAGTAATCCTATGGTAACTAAGTTATTGAAGAATCCAGCTGTTGGTAATCCACTTATGTTAGGGTACCTGCCTGGGCTTCCTCCCTCATTAATCAATACGCCTACATTACTTGAGTATGAAACACCAGGTATATTAACTACACTATCGTTAACTTGGGATATCACTAAACCATTTATACTACTTGAAGTATACATGGAGGCATTAATGTATGGTAAGCTAATCCTCGAGAAGTATATTTGACTACCACTGCTTGGTGACAATATTACTAATGCTGAGTTACTACTAGCGGAGAAGTAGGCTGAGGGCTGAATAACTGAGCCTTGTTCACTTACTATGCTTAAGTAGTTATAGTAAGAAGAGTAGGATGGGAATGCCTCCCTGAAGTCAACACTATCACTAACCTCGTATGTACCTGGCTTGATAATTAGGCTCACTTTACAATTACCACCTCTAGCTAGGCAATCACTCCCAATGTAGTTTAACGCCTCTTGAATACATGCAGTGTTAGAGTCTATACATATTCTTGACCCATGCCAATCAATTGCCTGATAATGCCCATTCTTTTCATAAACCACAATATGATACTCACCCCATGCTTCAATAAACTCATTAGTTGAAGCACCTTGCTCACGGGCACTATTTGGTGGATTAGTCATCACCCTTGACCCAACGTATGCTAACCCTCCCGCACCTGCAGTTATGCCTAGAATCTTAAGGAATCGCCTTCTATCCACAGGCCTAGGAGTTGTCTTAAATCTTTAAACTTGGGCACTATGATTAATCATTAATATGTTTGAAGCCAGTATAATTAATTAACACTAGGCTTAATGATTAATACACTGAACATGTTTAGTGTCCACCTTTATGGGAATTCTTAAGTACAGAGTTATTGAATGTTAATTATGCCTATGGCTTGTAATTCATTGGTTGATGATGTTGTAATTAGTAAGGATGCTAGTGGTAATGTAGTGGCCCTTAACCGTGAATGCCATGAGATATGTGAAAATAGTCCAACAGCCTGTATTCAGGAAGCAATAGATTACGTTAAGGATGGTCAATCAGTAATTACCATTGGTGACGCAAATACTTTAAACGTAAACGCCAAGATAAGAATACCCAGTAATAAGGCTAGGCTTAGGCTGCGTCTCGGTGAGGTACGTTGTAATACTGGCGATGAATCATGTCTCTTCATAGATGGCTTTGCACATGACGTATATATTCAATCACTGCTTAATGTAGGTGATTCTAAGATAGGCTTAGAGATCACAGGGTCTAATCATAGAGTCTACGTGGGGTTCATAGGCTTAGAGAACGCTCCACATAATAAGGAGGGGAAGCCGTGGATGTTTATGGATAAGGCGATTTACGTTCACCCACCATTTGATAGGGATGGGTACGCTGGGTTCCTTAACGTTGAGGTTGGTTCAATACACTGCGGTTACCGCGACCAAGATAAGGGTGTTAATGTGGCTGTGTGTAAGGGTATTGTGGTTGAGGGTAATGATTTAAGGGGATTCAGTATTGAGGGTAGTGTCTTCACAGTTAGGGGTTCAATAAGATTAGCTAGAAGGGGGCTTGAACTAGGTAATTCGGTGTTTTGGGATAGATTTTTCCTGGATATTGACCCAGACCTTGCCTTAAACTCAGACTACTTAATATACTTCGCTGACGGTAAATACGACTGCTGCACTTCACCAATTAGGAAGCAGCAACCCTATAGGACTCAGTATGAGGGGGCAGCCTTCAATACGGTGGACTTATATGGATGGACCCCAGCAAATACCCGTAAGACAATATACTTCGGTGAACACACCTTAGGTAATAGGATTACAGCAGCCGCTATAGTTGATGCATCAACCATTGAGTTTAAGGATGAATTCAGGAACTTTATAGTTAATCAAGGCACCATTATACAGGGTTCACTTACAGGTAGTGGTGTCGCATTAATGAATGGTGAATTACACCTCTGGGGACGTGAACCAGCCTTATCTCTCTCAGGGAGCAGTCTCATGAACCCAGGAACTGAGACTTCAATAAGGTATGATGGTAAGTCAATTAGCTTAAGTCTCAATAATGTGAAATTTATTTCAATAAGTAGTAATGGTATTGAAAGCATAGGCATCCCGGTAATGCAGCATTGCCCTGGTTTAAGTGATGAAGGTAAGTTTAATGGCCAATTACTCTCATGTTACGATGATTCAATGAAGAAGTGGCGTTTAGTAATGTGGATTGATTCAAGGTGGGTTTACTTAACTTAGTGATTTACAGTCAATTCTATTGAATTCCTTATGTGGCTCGGCTTGATACCAGTAGGCTACACTTTCATACTTAGCCAGTACCTCATCGTACTCACCGTGGTGTATCATGACCCTTAACTCCCTTTGAAATGGTATTGAGTCAGGTATATGGAACCTGTATGCTAAGATCCTAAACCTCTCCTCATCCTTAATCAACAGGCCGTGGAATGGTGCATTAAATGGACCCTTAATAAAGTACCAGCCGCTCAGGAAGTAGTCTTCAGTGCCTGTTGAACCATACGCTAATTCACCATCAGCGTAAATCATCATGTTTCCCTCAAGGAAGCCTAACCCACCTGAGGGTGGATTAGCCTGGCTTAAACCCTCCATGGCTAAGACAGTACCTACGTAATGTCCCTGACCTAAAGCCTCAAGAATAAGATATGGTTTACCTAACTCAGTGGGGTTCTCACTGCGCCATACCGCATGAAGTCTACCCATACTACTAACGTCTACACCCTCATAGTAACTAATCATGTAGTAGAGGTGGTCAACATCAAGGCCGCTACAATTCTCAACCTCAATAATAGCCCTCTTAAAGGGCATTGGGAGGAACGTGTAGTAGCCACCGCTGGTGGTGCCCATTACCAGGGAGGAGTAGTGGTGATACTCGGTTATGGTGTTTGTTGAGTAGCATGAGCCGAAGAAGCAGGATAATGGTGCCTCAATGCTTGGGCTTAATTCACCATCCCAATAAGCCCTAATAATAAGCCTCCTTAAATAATCCTTAACCGCTGGCTTAGAAAAACCACCAGCAACAGTTAACCATAGGCTGGCAATTACACCAGGGCTACTGACTTCAAGTAAAGTCAACTTACCATGGGCAGGTACTGAATAGTAGTCAAGCCACTTCCTATGTTCCTCATCAATATAGTGCGTGCTTGAAATATACCTTAATTTACCGGGTTTAAGCCTGGGTAGATCAAGCAGCATTATTAAAACTCTACTTCTCTTTATATTAAATTATTAGGCTCATAATGGTTCACTAACAGGTTCAATTATCTAAAGTACTGAATACCTAGTAACGCTTCACTGCCGCTTAAACGCGTTAGGGTTAATTCATGGTTACAACATTTAAAGGCATGTGGTAGGCTTGAATTAGCATGGCTAGGGCTAGTAGGCTCCTGTTCATCGGCTTAGATGCCTTTGAACCCTTAATAATGCTTAAGCTTGTTGATGAGGGTTTAATGCCTAACTTCAGTAGGCTTCTTAAGGAGGGTTCATTTACGTTAGCCTACTCCTCACCACCCTGTGACACACCAACCAATTGGACCACCATTATGACTGGTTCATTCACTGGTACTCATGGTATGACAAGCTTCTTCGCCCATAAGCCTCACGGTGAGCTTAATGAGGGTTTCTCAACACTTGACTCCAGGGTTTGCGAATCTGAATTCCTCTGGAATGTACTTGAGGATTACGGTAAACGCGTTGCCATTGTTAACTACCCTGTTGCATGGCCCCCAACAATAAAGAGAGGCATTGTAATCGGTGGCCCAGCGCCAGGTGCCTCACCCTGGCGTGTTAAGTGGCCCATGGTTTACTCAAACAATTGCACAACTAGGGATTTAAACAAGTGCAGCCCCATAACTATTAAGGAGGCTGAGGGCTGGGTCAATATTCCTAATTCCCGTAGTAAACCCCTTGAATTCGAATTCACCCTAACAGGTGAGGGGCCTACCGCTGAACAAACCCCGGGTTGGTTCATTAGGCCCAGCACTAAATTAACCAAGGTGCCTAAGTACTATGCTTTAGTGATTAACTTAAACGGCGCCGGTTACGATACGGTAATTGTATCTAGGTTGAGGGATGTCTCAAGCCCCATAGCTACTCTTAAGTCTGGTGATTGGAGTGGTTGGATTAGGGATAATGTTACCGTAGGCGACTCAAGTTATGAGGTTGCCTTTAGGCTTAAGTTAGTTAAACTTAGTAATGATGCCAGTTTAATTGAACTGTATAGGAGTGACGTTGTATTAACCAGTGGTTGGAGTGCCCCAGTGGACTTATCTGGTGAGATAACGGATGCTTTAGGACCTTATGTTGAGGGTGTTGAATGCCAACCTGACTTATCAAGTATTCGTGAGGATGTCTTAGGTGATGACTACTTCAGTATTTGGCTTGAGAACATTAAGTATTCAATAGGCTGGTATAGTGGCTTAGCTAAACTACTTAAGGATAGGTTTAATTGGGATGCCTTCATAATGCACTACCACCTCCACGACTCAGTAAACCACAGGTTCCTTGGATTACTCTACGACAAGCACCCAAGCTATAATGCGGAGTACGCCAGTAGGTTATGGGACTTTTACCGCGAGGTCTATAGGCTGACTGATGATTTTATCGGTGAGATGATTAAGTACGTTGATGAGGATACCTTAATAGTCTTAGCCTCAGACCACGGCCAAGTCCCAGCATGGAGGTTTATTTGGATTGGCGACGCCTTGATTAAGCGTGGCCTATTGGCCTATAGGCTTGAGGGTGATTATTACGTTGTTGACTGGTCTAGGACCATGGCTTACCCATTCGGCCACACTACACCCTACATATTCATTAACCTGAAGGGCCGTGACCCACACGGCATTGTTGACCCAAGGGACTATGATGCAGTTAGGTATGAGGTTATTGAGGCATTATACTCGATAAGGGATCCTGAGAACGGTGAACACCCAGTTGCATTAGCGCTTAAGAAGGAGGATGCGGAGTTCCTTGGACAGTGGGGTGAGCGTGTTGGCGACGTAATTTACTTCCTTAAACCAGGCTACAGTAATGTGGTTTTCGACTTCAGTAAGGTTCATAAGAGAATTGTGGATGGGCCTATTGTAAGACCACTCAGTGATATGGGCTTCTGGACAGCACTACACCACGATTACTTACCAAACGCTCAAGTTGGCTTATTCACCAACGAGGCCTTCATACTGATGAAGGGTCCAGGGATTAGGAAGGGGTTTAGGAGGGATAAGCCTGTTTGGTTAACTGACCTAGCCCCAACAATAGCCCACCTAATGGGCGTTAGGCTACCTAGGAATAACGAAGGAAACATAATAGCGGACTTCCTAGAATGAGGTGCGGCATCAATTAATTGGTATTGGTAGGCTTATTTCTTGTGTTAATAATGGGTCGTTGGCGCCTGTTATTACCCTATACTTCCTCTCCATTAATCCAAGTAGCCTTAAGGCCACCTCACCCTCCTCCTCAGCCAGGTTTCTTGACTCAGCTGGGTCCTTGGCTAGATTGTATAGCTCTATGTGTCCTGCCCTCCTACCGTATGTGTCATCCCTAATCCACTGTATTAGCTTCCACTCACCAACCCTAATCATCCTGGCAGTCTGCCTAGTATTCTCAAGGCTTAACACCACATCACGCCCCTTAGACTCACCCTTAATCACATTGAGTAGGCTTACGCCAGTCACATTATCAGGAGCCTTTAAGCCTAATGCATCAAGTATTGTTGGGGCTATATCCGTATTTTGGACTAATGCATCATACTTAACACCCCTAGCCCTACTGCGGCCAATCTCATCAATTAGCCTGTCAGGTAGCCTAATGATTAGAGGTGTCTTAACATCCCACTCATATAAGCCGTGGTGATCGTAATACACGTTATGCTCACCAAGACCCTCACCATGGTCAGCGGTCAATATTATTAACGTGTCCTCAAGTAGGCCAAGATCACTAATCATCCTCATTAACTCACTGAACCTCTCATCAACGTAGGCAACCTCACCATCGTAAAGAGCCCTAACGTAATCAGGATCATTAACGCCTGAATCAACCAAGTTCCTCATCCAACTACCTCTAAGCAGTGATCTACCCCACCTAGTTGAGTTAAGCCTACTAGCCAAGTCACCCCTAGTGTAATCACCCTTATAGAATCTTTCCGCATAACCCTTAGGTGGAATGTAGGGTGTGTGGGGATCCCAGTAGTGTATGAAGAGGAGGAGTGGCTCGTCATGGTGCCTATTAATCAACTCTAAGGCACCCTTAACTCTAGTATTAACAACCTCACCACTAATCTTAATACCGTTGGAAATCACCACTATACCACCAATATCAATATAATATCCATAACCCCTAGCAAACCAACCTGCATTCAGGTGGGTGGCTAAATTATCAACAGCTATGGTTAAGTAACCAGCATTATTAAGTATCTGCGGTAGGGTTAATATGCTTCTACTTAATTGAACCTCACCATCATGGCTAACTATCTTATGAATTAACGGTGATACTCCAGTGAGGATTGTAGTGAAGGATGGGTGTGTTGGAATAGCCTCAGAGTAATGATTAGTGAAGGCCACTGAGTCACGGCAGAGGTAGTCAACATTAGGCATTGTTGGGTAACCTGAACCAAGGCAACCAACCCTATCAGCCCTCAAGGTATCTATGGCTATGAGAATTACATTGAAGCCGCGGCCACTAACCATACCACTCACCTCACGTATAATTCATTATACCATTCATATGGATCCCTCTCCCCAGTTGGTAGTGGTTCAAGTCTCCCACCAGCATCCTGGGTGATTCTGCTGAATAATTCCTTAACCTTATCACTAGCCTCACCTGCAATATTATGCCTAAGCTCTGGGTCGTTCTTAAGGTTGAATAATTGAGCATTGGAGCCTTCCCTATCGCTTATTAGCCAATACTCATCATCACGGTACATTACGTAGTTCCCGAAGGCTGATGTTACGTAATCCCTCACCCTAGTCTCCTTACCATCAACGTAACCCCAAATATTCAAGCCATCGAAGCTTAAGCCACTGCAGCCTACACTGGTTAATGCGCATATTGTTGGGAATAAGTCATGATCATACACGAATTCATTAACCTTAATCCCAGAGTTAACGTACTCCGGGTGCCTTATTATTAGAGGAATATCGACGAGCTCTGGGTATAGGCCCCAGGCAACCTTCCCAGTTAACCCATGTTCACCAAGCTGGTGCCCATGGTCCGAGATTACTATTAGTATCGTGTTCTTATCCAGGTTTAATTCATAGAACTTCTGCATGAAGTACCCAAACCACTTATCAACCAGGGTAACTTCACCAGCATAATGAGCCCTCATGTGCCTGAGCTCACGTTCACTAAGGTAATCAGAAGGCCCATACTTAGGTGTAATGACCTCAGGCCCACTATAGCCTGGATCATACATGTCAACGAACTCGTGGGGTGGGTCCCATGGTTCATGTGGGTCAAAGGACTCTATGACAAGTAGGAATCCCTCAGCATCCTTATTCTCAGTAAGCCACCTAACAGCCTCCCTAAAGGTTAATGCTGGGAACCAATCCTCCTCACTCCTCCTAAAACTCACATTAGCAAGGTAACGCCTAATAAGCCCCTCAACACCAGTACCCTTAAGGCTTGGCGTCAAATACTTATTAACCACATAGTCAGGAACCTTAAAGGACCTGTAGTGGTCCCACTCCTGACCCCTAATGAATATCCACTCATCAAAACCCCTATTAAAATTCATCCCCGGCTCAAAAATGTGGTAATTATCACCAATTAAGGCAGTCCTATAGCCCTTACCCTTAAAATACTCAGCAATCGCCGTATCATCATCTGAGAGGGGTTGCCAACCAGCCATCCTAATCCATGGAATACCCCTCCTTAAAATCGGCCTTTGGCTAAATGGGAACACCCTCCTACCAGTGTATATAGCCCTCCTAACAGGTATTGTTGGTAGGGATTCTGGGTAAGCCCTAGTGAAGACAACACCCTCCCTACAAACCCTATCAATATTAGGCGTCTTAGCTAAACCACCAAGGCAACCAACATGATCCCTACGCAACGTATCGATGATAACCAGAACAACGTTATAACGCGAACCCATAACAAAAAACAAGCGTACAGTTATTAAGCATTATGAGTGAATATGTTCAATAATAGTTAAATAAACTAAGCAATACATTCACCATTCCTATTTCAAACATGTTTGCCTAAATTTATTACAGTAATGCTTTAAAGAATGCATTAGCATATGTCTCATGGTTAGTAGGCGTGCTTTGTTGACTGGGCTTGGTTTGGCTCTTGCTGGTGCTTCGGCTGGTGTTGTCTATGATTACCTTAGGGGTGGTTTGAGTTTTCAAGCTGTTCAACAGTCATCGACATCAACCACTACAACTACTCCTGAGGCTGTTCCTGAAATTCACACTGCTGGTTTTGGTTGGGAGGTTGTTGATCTTCATAATAATGGTGCTGATGCTT
>NZ_JAGDXD010000042.1:0-2496 GCF_023256255.1 Caldivirga sp.
GCGGGGGGTGGGATTTGAACCCACGCAGGCCTACGCCAACGGGACCTAAACCCGCAAAAATCATGCATGGAGTCTCATTAAAATCATGCATGGTATGGTTTAAAAACTGAGGTGTGGTTTGGTACTTCAACTGGTAGGAATGGATCCAAGCATGATTAACGTGGATAAGCTTAATAATGAGACTAGAAGGAGGATCCTGGAGTACGTCCTCAATAAGGGTGTTAAGCCTGGTGAGTTGGGTTATGAGTGGTCGTATGTTTATAGGGTTAGGGTTGGTAGGGTTCAGGTTAGTGATGATTTGGTTAAGGCATGCATAAGGCATATTACCAGGGAGGAGTTGGTTAGGTTGGTTGGTGTTAGGCTTGAGGAGGCTAATGCTACGCCTAGTGATGCTGTTAGGGTTATTCGCACAATGCAGGTTGACCCAGCTTACCGTGACCTAGTCTTCAGTATGCTTAAGCAGGCATTTGGTGAGTACTTGAGGGAGGCTGGGGCTGAGTGGATTGTGAAGGAGGGTGACCTTGAGGATTTCATTAAGGCTAAGAGGCTTAGGGGGCTTTCAGAGAAGACTATTAGGGATGAGGTTCGTTACGTTAGGCAAGCCTTAATTGAACTTAACTGGAGGCTTAACCCGGATGCTCTAAGGGACTACTTATCGGAGTTAAGGGAGGAGTCGGAGTACGTGCTTAAGCATACTGCATACAGCCTAAAGTCACTCCTAAAGGAGGTTCTTAGGTCAAGGGACCCAGTATTATTCAGTGCACTTTACTATAGTTTCAGGACTGTGAAGCCAATGAGGAGGATTAGGGTTAAGTTACCTGAATTAAGCCAATTAAGGGAATTATTCAGTGAGTTACCGAGTATTGAGGCTAAGGCGTACTTCATGATCCTAGCCGAGACTGGGCTTAGGCCCAGTGAACCACTCCTACTTGGTTTAAGTGACGTGGATTGGGAGCATGGTGTGCTTAGGATTGGTAAGGTTACGGCCACTAAGAGGGCATTCATAGCCTTCCTAAGGCCTGAATCAGTGAAGTGGCTTAAGGATAATTACATGCCTGTTAGGGACGGCTTCGTGAAGCTTAAGTACGATGCCGTTAAGGCTGATTACCTACACGTTAATGCTAATGCAGAGGATTGGGCAAGTAGGCTAATACCATTCAATAGGGATAGGTTAAGAAGGGAGATTAAGAAAACAGCCAGGGCAGTGCTGGGCCGTGACTTCGAGCTATACGAGCTACGTAAATTCTTCGCAACATGGATGATAAGCCAAGGAGTACCGGAAAGCATAGTCAACACACTACAGGGCAGGGCACCACCAAGCGAATTCAGAATACTCATTGAGCACTACTGGAGCCCTAGGCATGAGGAGCTTAGGCAGTGGTATTTGAAGCATGCACCAGCCGTATGTTGTGGTTGATTGGCGATGTTTTAATTCAAGCTTCATTAAAAGCCCCTATTGTTAACCTCTTTTGCCGCATTTTACTCATTAACTTCTCTAGCCGGTGCCTTGATTCATTCGACTCGATGCGCATGGTTAATTAAATAAACGCACTAATGTTGAACACGGCTATTTGGGCGTCATTAGGGTCTTAACTTTACAAAACAGTGCCTGTAGCGGTTTTAACCTCTTTCCAACATATGGTTCATTGCCCTGAGTTTATTAAGGTCTTTAACTCATTGGACTCATGGGGTATTTGGTAAGGTACTTAAGGCTATTTTAATTAGTTCCATGTTCTTAATTTTAATGATGTTCGCTACTCCTAAGGCTCTACGTTTATCGAGTCACTATGGTTCATTAGTATATTATGTTGTGTTGTTCTTAACGTCACCTTTTAATCCTCAGGAGTTTGTGGCTATTAAGGCTCCTCCATTAGTCATGGCCTCTAACTTCTTATTTCAAACAGTGTTGACGGTAGTTGACTTATCTTTAGCATTGCTCACTGTTGATCGCGTTGGTTTGTTTAAAAGGCCTATGCTATACACGATGCTGTTAATCATCACTGCTAACTACATAGCCTTCACAATATCCTACATGGTGTTTAGGAGGCCTTTGATTGGGATATCGGGCATTGCAGTGGATTCATCAGTAATAGCACTAATGGCCTCATACATGCTGAGGGTTACAGGCTCTAGAATCGATTCCTCAGTATTAACAGCCCTATCGTTAGCATGTTCAATAATCACACTATACTTAGCATTTGCATCACCATACTGGGTGAACCATGTAATAGATGTATTGAGCTTAACACCAGCATTAACTATAATGTGGATGAAGCGTAGGTAATGTAGGGTAATGTTAATTGACTCATTACCCTACGTTAATGAAGGCAGTAACCCCTAAAGGGCTCTACGCGCTTCAAAGACCAGGAATTGACGAACCTCGTTAATTCCTTACCATTGCTCCTCACCGGCTTTACTTTGACCTTATTAGGCTCCTTAATTTCACGCCCAAGCCTACCTAAGCGCCACCGCAGTTGAAGTTCAACCACCCCCGAA
>NZ_JAGDXD010000042.1:2506-3245 GCF_023256255.1 Caldivirga sp.
TGAGCCTAACACCAGCATTAATGTGGATGAGGCATAAGAACCGCCTCAATCTTCTGGCGCTTGATTGAATACCAACCTTAAATGCCGTGGCTATTAAGCCCCCATCCCCTAGCCTATGTTATGGTGTTGCCTGGTAGCTTGGTTTGCATTCGCCTTTCTTTATGCATTTAATCAATGTCTCTGCCTTTAACCCGTATTTGCTCGCAAGCGCCTCCTCGTCTATGAGCCTCCTTAGCATGAATACTACGGCGTTTCTTAGGTTTGTTGTGTAGTGCATAATGTCCTCGTTACCGTACTCAAGCACTGCATAGACCTCAACACCCCTAACCCTCATCACGTAGAATAGGCAGTTACAATCCAACCTTACTCGACCAATGGGGGTATCTACAATAGGCACGGCATTAATGGCTAGCCTCACTGGGAGTTAATGCAGCAATACTTAAAAGTCATAGGTTAATTTAGCATCATGCCCAGCAGGGCTCTAATCATCGCCATCGTTGCCTTAGCCATTGCCCTAGTTACTGGACTCCTCCTACTGCACTCCCCCAAACCCTCCTGGCGCTACATGACTATTAACGCTTCTTACGTCTTCCTGGTTCCACAATCCAGTGGATTGTATGAATTAGGCTACTATAGTGCTAATGGTCAATGGGTTGATTTAGGAACATATAATGTAACGAGCACTGCATTGCAGAATGCTGTTAATATAATTAATTCATTTAATCAACAAAATATGGGA